>JAGNMU010000585.1 GCA_017991005.1 Gemmatimonadaceae bacterium
CTCCGCGTCGCCGGCGCCCGCCAGCGTTTTCAGCCGATTGAGCGCGTCGTGTTGTTCCTCGAACGCCCGTGCGCCGCCGAGCCAGAGATCCCGGGTGTTGCTGCCCGCCAGGTTCACGCGTGCCTGGGTGAGCAGCGGTGGAATGGTGCGCAACTGCGCCGCCAGACGCTGTGATTGTTCGGCGTTCAATGCCTTCGACGTGTCGAACACGGTGTTGGGCCACACCGGATACTGCC
This sequence comes from Gemmatimonadaceae bacterium, assembly GCA_017991005.1. Classification (GTDB taxonomy): domain Bacteria; phylum Gemmatimonadota; class Gemmatimonadetes; order Gemmatimonadales; family Gemmatimonadaceae; genus Gemmatimonas. Next base: position 237 of record JAGNMU010000585.1, read on the forward strand.
ACAGGCGGATCACGCCATGAATCACCGGTCCCTCTTCCGAGGGCGTATCGCTTTGGTCCGTCTTGATCGACGCGTAGAACGCGGGGTCGCGCGCGAACGGCTTGAGCACGGTGAGCTGATATTGCATGCCGTTCATTTCGGCACGCACGAGATGCCAGTCCACCTGTTCGGGAATGCGCCACCCGGTGGTGTCGATGGCCTGCAGGCGGCGCTGCAGTGCCGTCAGCGCGACACGTCGCCGGGCCGTGGCGGCGGGTCGGTAGTCGGGCATACCCGACGAACCAGGCGCCGCTTCAAACGTGCGCCATTCGGCGAACAGGCGCACCAACTGCGGATATGTGCGACTGGCAGCAGCCGTTTGGGCACCGGCCACGGCAGGCCCGATGAGGCACGTGGCGAGCGGAATGAGACCGAGAGAGCGGATGAGTGCGTGCATGCCGCGAAGGTAGCGCGGGACGCTGCGCTACGCGACCACGGGCCCACCGTCGGGCGTCGTCCCGGACCAGCGCCAACGCTGCGCGCGCTGCAGCCCGCTCACGATTCCTGCAGCATGGCGATCTTGCGCTCCGCACCTCGCAGGCGCAGGGCAAAGGTGCGCGCCATCTCGGTGGTCAGATTGAACGCCAATTTATGGTGCGCGCGACCCAACTGACTGAAGGACTCGCGAGTCAACACGTACACATCCGCATCGGTCAGCGCGACGGCGTCATGCGGTCGCGGCTGAGCGTCCATGAAGGCCAATCCGCCAAAGAAGTCGCCGCGCCCGAATGTGGCGACGGGCTTTGTTGTCTTGGAGTCGAGCGGCGCCACATGGCGGACAATGCCTCGGCGCACCCAGTACAGTTCATTTCCCGGTGTGCCGTGGGCATAGATGGTCTCGCCAGCAGCGACATGACGCGTTTGCATATGCTGCGCGAGTGCCAGGAGCGTGTCGTCCTGGTGATGCGCAAAGCTCTCCATCTCGCGCAGTGACATGAGAGGCTCGGCCTCAACGCCGCGCTCGAGCGCGCCAAGCAGGCGATCTTCGACCCACCCGATCGCGGCGTCAAGATCGGCAAAAATTCTGACCGTCGTGCTTTCGGGACGCCAGACGCCGCTTTGTCCGAGGAACTCGCGCAGGTTCCGACCGCTCCGGTGTCGCTCACGCACGCCGCTGAAGACAAGCGTCGCACCTCGCTCTCGAATTGCATCGCGGATCTGGCGAAACAACTGCGCCGCCGTCACGTCGACCGACCGTACACGGCGTAGGTCGATCACCACATACCGGCGGGTGCTGATCTCCTGCTCGAGATCGGCGTACAGTTGATACGTATTGCCGAAGAACAGGCTGCCCTGCAGCTCAAAGACCGTTGCCTGGTCGCCCTGCGCGTCCAATACCGCGACTTCGCGCTCCGGTCGGTGCCAACTGGACGGAATCTGCGCGATGGACGCTTTGTGCCGGACGACGGTGCTGCCGATCTGCTCACGCACGAACAGGAGGATGGCCAATTCCACGCCAACGGCGGACGCCGCGATCAGACTGACGGTCAACGCCACCGCCACGACGACAAGCACCACGGCGAAGTCGAGTATCGTCTCCTTCGATTCCAGAAACTGCAACGGTTCCCGATCAATCATCCGAACGCCGATCACCACAAGGATTCCGGAGAGCGTGGCAACGGGAATCCAGGCGATGAACTGGCTGAGCGCCAGCGCCGCGACCAGCGCGAACACGCCTTCGATGACGCCAGCGGCTCTCGAGCGCGAACCGCTGTTCAGTCCGATCAAGGTGGCGCCCATCTGTCCTGCCCCGGACAGCCCACCAAGTACATTGGCGGCGACATTGGCGATTCCTTGTGCACGCAATTCCCTATTGGAATCGTGCCGGCTATGGGTCAGTCTATCGAGTACCACGCATGTCTTGAGGGTATCGATAGACAACAGGACGCCGAGCGTCAGTGCAGTACCGAACACACTGAGGAATGCCGTCGCACTCACGCGATCGAAACGAGCCAACCCGAGACTCACGGCACCGAGCAGGCTCGCACCGTTGACACCCATCGCGCCGACGACGAGCGGGTTGTGATCAAGCGTGCGTAGCGCCGGATCCACGAGGAGACATACGAGAAAGGTGAGTACCCCGGCTAGAATGCCGAGAATGATGCCGGGCACTCGCGTGATGAACTTCGGAGCGCCCGTCGCCACGAGCGCGGTGACCAACGCGATGAGGATCGCTCGTCCATCCCACTCCGCGGGTGCTCGAAGCGCGTCGTACCATGACACCGTTCCCGGCAATCCCAGCACGCGGGGCACCTGGCTGCCGATGATAAGCAGCCCGACCGCCGTCAGATAGCCGCTGACCACCGGATACGGGATGTAGCGAATCAGTCCACCGACACCCACGAGTCCGAGTGTCAGCTGGATGAGCCCGCCCATGACTCCGACCAGGACCAACAGTGGAATGATTTCGAGGGGTGCGACGCCGCGATGTACGAGTTCGATGGCAAAGGCAGACAGTACCGCCGCTGCCGGTGCACACGGCGCGCTAATAAGGCGGTCGGTTCCCCCTAACCACGACGCAAGGAGCCCAATGACCGTCGCACCAATGATGCCCGCCAACGCACCGTGCGCGGCATACTCGGGCCCGATCGCCA
>JAGNMU010000120.1 GCA_017991005.1 Gemmatimonadaceae bacterium
GTCGAGCACCACCTGCGACGATCCATCCGGCTTCTCGAGTGTGTACTTCCAGCGAGTGCCGCGCAGATGCGTGTGCGGCAACAGGCCCCAGATCAGCACCGGTTCCGTCGGCTCGAGCTCGGTGGCCACCGCAACGTCCTTCGCACCAGCGGGCAGCGTGAACGACCCGTTGATGAACGCACTCATGCGCATCTCTTCGTCGGGTGCCTCGGGGGCGAAGCGAAAGCCGACGCTGGTGCGGTCTTTCAACTCGTGTCCGTGCGCAGTGTAGTGCATCTGGAATGTCAGCACCGTGCCGGCACGAATCCGGAGCGCGGTGCCTTTCGGAAACGTCATCACATTGGTGCCTGGCGCCGTCCCACCAATCAGCGTGCCCAGTCTGCGCGGCGGCCCATATCGCGTATCCATGCGCGGTGGGTCGGGCGGTGTTTCATACTCCGGCTTCTGCACGAACAACGGACGGGCGGCCGCAGCGGGCGGTGCGCCGGGTGTCGCCGCAGGCGCCGACGTGGGAGCCGCGGCCGGCGGTGCGGCCGGCGGGCGCGCATACACCAGCACATGGTGCACCACTTCGCGTGCGCCCGGCATGAACTCGATGGCCGAGATCCACTTGTCTTCGGTGAAGTTGGTGGGGATCTCGAAGTACTGGTATTCAACCGTTCCCGACGCGGGCACAGTGAAATCCACGGGCATGGAGACGATCGCATCCGGCTTTCCGATCTCCCAGCCCGCCGCAAACACCGGCTTGGGCGGCAGCGCCTTTTCGTCGCCGCGCTTGGCGCCACCATCGATCCATCGCAGGATCGTCTGCTTGTCGATGTCGGAGAGTCGTCGGTCGTTTCGGAACACACCGTGCGGCCCAACGGCGTGCCAGGGCGGCATGAAGCCGTCTTTCACCGCGTCTTTGATGTCACCGACGTTGGCTTTTGCGCTGTCGTAGTCGAGCAGTGAAAACGGTCCAAGTCCGCCCGGCCGGTGGCACGTCGCGCAGTTCTGGTAGAGAATCGGCGCGACATCCTTCGTGAAGGTGGGATCGGCGTCCTGCGCGCTCAGAGTCGCGTCGGTGCGCAGGGTGCCGAAACTCACGGCGCCAACCGCACCCAGAATGACCAGTGGCAGGAAACGCAGACGCCCTTCACGCGGGCGCTGACGTTGAGTGGCGGGATCTGACATGAGCCTCGTTTCTCCGGACAGACGTGAATGACGCGACACCGGACGTACCGCTCACGCGCGTACGCTGCGACCTCGGCGCGAGGCTGTCGTCACCACGGCATCGTGGTGCACCTACGGAGCACGCCACCTGCCGGCCGTTGGAGTGCGTGCGCTGGCAATAACGACTCCAATGCCGAGATGTGCATGCAGTACTCCACCAAACAACGGCTCAAATCCCCAGGCGTCCAGTCCCGCTTGCAACTCCGGATAAGTCCACTGGCGTGAGAAGGCCGGGTTTTCCGGCGGTCCGAGATCGTCGGGGCCGGTCGTCAACGCGCGAAGCGGCGTGGACACGATCAGCACGGCTGCCGTTTGCCAGGAGTGCCGGAGCGCGTCGAATGCCCGTGCCGGATCGGGCAGGCGCTGCAATAGATCGGCGAACAGAACGACCGACATCTCTCCACCTGATGGGTCCGGTTCAGCGATCGCACGAGTGTCAACGACCCGAAGAGACCCGGAAATCCCCTCGGCGATGCGCGACGCCATCTGCAGCAACGCCGCAGGTGCGGCATCCGGACGAACATCGCCGGGGGCGATGCCTTCGAGCGTCCGCACACGGTAGTCATCCCGAATGCCGAGTGTTGCGTGGCCGCCGACAAGCAACGGACGGGCCGGCGGAATGTACGGTTTCAATACGTCCGTGCCGATCGCGACCGCAATGGCATCGAGTTGCGCCAGCGTCAGCATCGACGCACGCCCCGCTTCATGTGTGGACTCGTCACTCATGCGGACGTTTTGGCTCGGCAGGCAAAACAGAGACGGCCCGAGAGGCGCGCGCCGTCGGCGGTGAGCAAGTCTGGTGTCCGGCGGTCGGACAGATCGCGATCCGTCGCGGCCAGCAGACCTTCATCACTCATCGACGTGTCGATGTCGCCGACAGGCTCGAGTCCCAGTGTGCCAAGCCAGCCTGCGAGACGCGTTGGACTCTCCAGTACGCGTGCGTCGGGCGGACCGGCAAGTCGAACGGCGACGGTTGTGACAATCACGCCGCCCGGACGAAGCTGTCGTGGCAGGAGTCGCAGCAATGCACCCTGATCGCCAAGTGAGAGGTCATCCGTCCACGGCATCAGCACGGCGGCATCGGCGAGCGAGGCATTCGCGCCGCTGCCAGCAATCGTTGCGGTGATAGTCACGTCGTCGAGCACACGCACGTCGCACGCCCGCACGCGACCGGCCGGCACGTCGCGCAACGCGAATCGTTCCGGCGATTCCAGCCACATCGTCTCCGCAGCGACGCCGTACCGATGGATGAAATCACACACCGTCACCTGGCCCACCGCTTCAGCCAGCGCCCACACGAAATGACGACGCACATCACCGACGACGAGGACGTGCCGCTCAGGTACTTCCCGGTTGGGCACGAGTACGCCGACACGCGAGAGAACCTGCGCAGTCTGCGCGCACTGCCAGCTGTCAGCCGTGCGGTCATACCACTGCGCCCGGCCGCGACCATCCGCCGCGAACTCCTGTACCGCCGCAAACCACGTGTCGTCCTGCCAGTCCGCGGCGTCGGCCAGTTTGTTGGCGCTGAGCGTCACGATGCCGCGCACCGGAAGTCGAGTTTGGCGTCGCCGCGTATCTCGTAGCGACAATACCGCCTCCCGTACGCGCTCCAATTCTGCGCGCGCCGACGGATCAATCGACCCGACGTGCGGACTCGTGTGCGACAAGCGCTCCTCGAGCAGCGCAAGCGCGGGCGCTGTGGCGTATCGTGTGCGCACATGGAGCGAGCCAGTCTCGCGCAAGGTGTGCCGCAGCTGGCTGATGTCGAGCCGCGCCCGTTCGTACTCACTGCGTCGCACCACCGACGTGCGCGACAGACGTGCGGCGAGTGCCGTGCCCAACGGGTCGGCAGCTGCTGCACCACCAAAGTGCAGGCGATCATCCTCGGCGACGATGCCAAGTGTGCGCCACTTGTCGACGAGATAAGCCTGTTTCGCCTGCGACCGTGTGTAGGAGGAGGCGTCTACAGCATTTCCAGACTTGTGCCCATGATGGACGACCGCCGCGTTCGGGACGGCCCAGACTTCCCAGCCGGCGCGTTTGGTGCGCACACTGATGTCGTCGTCTTCGTGCCAGAACGGATTGAGTTGTTCATCGAAGCGTCCGATGGCGCGAAAGACGGCTGGCTTCACGAAACAGGCAAACCCGCCCGACGCCACATCCACGGGCATTTGCACGAGTCCGGGATACGAAATCAACTCGCGATGCGCGCCATGGACCACCATCTCGAAACCCACACAGGATGCCATCCCGGCGCGTGACTCACGCGCGAACAAAGTGCGGAAGGGCGCCAACCAGCCGTCAAAGAACTCGAGATCGTTGTCGATGAAGACAATGAATCCGTCTGCAGGAACCTGGTCGCCAATCAACTCCAGCAGCCGGTTGCGTCCGCCGGCGACGCCGCGATTGTTATCGCCAAGCTCGATCGAGAGTCGCGGGTCGTCGAGCGCCGCCAACCATTCGCGTGTGCCGTCGACAGAGCCATTGTCGAGAATCACCGCGTGCCACGGCTCGGGTGTGGTGCGATCCAGACTGGCCAGACAGCGTTTGGTGTACGCCAGCGCGTTGTACGTGAGGATGGCAAACCACAACGCCGGCGGTGATGCCTCAGACGTGACGGAGTCTGTGCCGGGAAACGTGTCGGCAAAGAGACGCAGTCGCGCCGGGTGAGTCGCAGCGCGCGCCGATGTGGTACGGTCGGTCACGTCGTGGGCTCCGCGACAAACGTCTCGAGCTCGCGATGCAACGCCGAGACCACACCTGCCCAGTCTCCCGGACGTGCCTGCCGTACCAGTCGCACCGTTGGATACCACGGTGTGGTGGTGCCCGTGAGGCCCCATCGCCAATCGGGCACGTGCTGCAGCAGCACCCAGCACCGAATGCCCATCGCCCCCGCGAGGTGGGCGATCCCGGTATCCGTTGTCACGAGACCGTCCAGTTGCCGCAACACCGACGCCGTCTGCAGCCATTCGCGCGAGAGGGGCACGCGCGCGAGTCGTTCGAATCCCGCCGAGCCGGCGACGTGATCGTCACCGAACTGCAGCGAGAACCACTGCACGCCATCGACATCGAGCAACGACGGCAGCAGTGACACATCGAAGTCGCGTGTGGCGCGCCCCGTGAACGCCGGATTCCCCGCCCATACCACACCCAGTCCACGCTGACCGCGCGGCGCCAGCGGGACAATTCGGGTGTCTGGTTTGCTTCCGTGATCAGGTGGTGCGGCGTGCAGGTACGGGACCGCGCTGGGCAGCACGTCTTTATCCAGACCAAGCCGGTGGGGGAGCGACAACATCGGGACATGCCACTCGGTCTCCGGTGCGGCGCCGCGCGCCACCGCATCGAAACCGGAGGCAGCGAACAACGACACGGCGTCGGCGTGACATTCCACCACCACGCGCGACGGCACACGCGCGGCGAGCGGTGCGATGAATCGCGCAAACTGAAACTGATCGCCGACGCCTTGCTCCGCCGTGACGACAATGCTCTGCTGGTCAAGCAGTTGACCGGTCCACGCGCGTGCATTGGTGGCGGGCACCGGCAATGGGCGCGCCTCATGCAGCGCCCATCCGGCGTGTGTCGCGCCGGTAATCAGGGTCGAGTAGGCACGTTGAAGTTGCGTGGCGGCATGGTGCGGACGAATGGCGTCGGCGCGCGTCAGCAGTGTCAGTGCGCCCGCGATGTCGGCGAGCTCGTGACGGATCTGCGCCGCCGTGAGCAGAAACTCCGGTCGGTCCGGCGCCATCGCCCGTGCCTGCTCAATCAGGGTCCACGCCGCTGCCGGATCACCGGCGGCCCGGCGCGCGCCGGCCAACGCACCGATCGGCGCCGGATCATCAGGTGCCAAACGCATGACGCGCGTGAATATTGCCGCCGCCTCCCGCGGTGCACCGGCCTCGAGAAGCGACGCGCCCAGGCGCATTCCTATAGATGCGTCGCGAATCGGCGACTGGCGCTGCGCCGCCACGAGCGTGGCGCGGGACCCGGCGTTGTCGCCGGCCAGTCGTTGCGCGTTGGCCAGCGCCAACGCAACGCCCGCGTCGTGCGGCATCAGCCGATTCGCCTCGGCAAATGCGCCGACGGCATCCGCGAACTGCGCCGCTTCGATCGCCGCCTGTCCCCGCTGCAGCCACGCCAGCAACGCGTCGGTCATGCCGAGTGCACGGGCAGAGCGGTCGTTATGTGAGGGACCGGGCCCCTCGTGTGACGACGCACCACGTGGTCGGTCGTTTTTGTGAGAGGGTGGGCCATCGGTGTACGGGGGCGCTCAAGTTCTTTCTGGCACTGACGACACTGTGATCTGACCGCAGTCCGATCGTCGGACCGCGGGCGAGGCACGGATGCCTCAAGTCAACATCACGGAGGATAGCAGTCATGCGTATCAACACGAACGTCGGCGCCATCAACGCTTCGCGCAATATCTTCGTCAATAACATGGCGGTAGAGAACAGCATGCGGAAGTTGAGCTCGGGCCTGAAGATCAGCCGCGCGGCTGATGACGCAGCGGGTCTCTCGATCGCGAACAAGCTTCGCACGCAGAGCCGTTCGCTGACGCAGGCGGCCTCGAACGCCGAGCAGGGCAACGCGATGTTGCAGATCGCGGAAGGTGCAGCGCAGACGATTCAGCGCATCATCGAACGTCAGAAGGAACTGATCACGCAGCGCGATTCGACGGGTAACAACAGCACCGTGTCGGGCACGCTGGGAACGGAAATCGCGACTCTGCAGACTGAATCGGCGCGTATCCTGGCCGACGCAGACTTCCAGGGCGCCTCGGTGTTTGCGTCGTTGACCTTCCAGGTCTCCGATCAGACGTCGAACGGACAGGTGACGGTGAATGCCGCGCTGACGCTGACCTCGCTGACCGCGACGTCGACGCTGGCCAACGCAGATACGGCCCTCGACGCAGTGAACAGCGCGCTGGCCAACATCGGTGCCGGTCAGAACGTGCTCGATTACACGGTGCAGAACTTGAAGTCCGCGGTCGTCAACGTCCGCGCGGCCGAGTCCACCATCCGTGACGTCGACATGGCGGAAGAAATGGCCACGTTCACGAAGAACAACATCCTGAAAGAGGCCGCTCAGGCGATGCTGGGTCAGGCGAACCAGGGTAGCCAGAGCATCCTGCAGCTCCTCCGCTAAGCACTACGCTCAGCGAAAGCGCTACAGGCGGGTGAATGACCCCGGAGTCGGCTTACGCCGGCTCCGGGGTATGGCCTTAGAAAGGAGGAGGGTCCGAGCATGCCGAGTACGATCAATTTCAGCGGTCTGAGCAGCAGCATTCAGTGGGGCGACATCGTCGACGCGACGATCGACGCCGAGAAGGCGCGCAACCTGACGCCAGTGACGGCCGAGATCGAAAAGCGGGCGGCGCAGCGGGCGGCGTGGAGCAAGTTGAACGGCCTTGTCGAAACGATGAACGACAATGCCCGACTGGTCCGCCGTACCGGCTTCGGCGGCTTCACGGCCAATGTGCCGACCAGCCCCCTGACCTCACGCACGTTGCTGACGGCCACACCGTCGCTCAACGCCGTACCGGGACGCTACCGCGTCGAAGTGCTGCAGCTCGCCGACACGGCCAAGGTCGCCGGCGGCGCCGTGGCCGATACTGCGGCCGCGCTCAATCTGACCGGCGACTTCACGTTGAATGGCACCTCGATCACGGTGGCCGCCACGGATACCCTCGAAGGCATTCGCGACAAACTCAACGCCGCCAACACTGGCGGTACGCCAACCGGCGTGACGGCCGCGATTGTAAAGGAAGGCACAACCGGCGGACGGCTCGTGCTCACGCGCGACGCCAGTGGATCCTCGGGCATCAACCTGACCGATGGCACCGGCGGAATGGCCCGCGAACTGGGCTTCCTCGATTCGCGCTCCAAGCCGGTTTCGTCATCGGTGGCCGCTGCGGCGGCCGCGATGGGTCTGGTGGTCACACCGCCCCCGGCGACGATTCGCGTGGGCAACGTCACCATCACGGCCGACCTGTCCGTCGACTCGATCGCTGTTATCGCCGCACGCATCAACGCGGCCGGTGGCTCGGCGGCCGTCGAGTCCGAGGACTACGGCGGGCAAACCCGCTATCGCCTCGTCACCGACGGCAATGTCTCCGCTGTGGTTGGTGATCCGAACAGCCAGGCTGTCATCGACGCGCTCGGCCTGACGGCCGGTGCCAGTGGCTCGGTGCATCAATCGGTCCAGACGGGCGTCTACACCGACGCGTCTGACGCCGTGGCGACCTCATCGACGTTGCTGGCCGGACTCAAAGTGGATGGTGCGGCCACGGGACTCGCCGTCGGCGATGCCATCAACATTCGCGGCATGCGCGGTGATGGCACAGCCGTGACGATCGGGCTCGTCGTTGGCGCCACCGACACCATGCAGACGTTGATCGACAAGATCAACGACGCCACGTCGGGATTCGACTCCGGCGCACGTCCAGCCACGGCGGCACTGGGACCCGATGGTCGCATTCGCCTCACGGATGCCACCGGTGGTGCCTCGCGACTGTCGCTCTCCCTCGGCGTGACGCACGTCGATGGCACCGCCGGCACCCTTGGCGCCACATCGGTGGCCATTGCCGGACGCAGCCGCGAGCTGCAGCAGGGGAAGGACGCGATCATTCGGGTGGACGGCCAGGAATACACGCGCAGTACCAACTCGATCACGGACGCGATCTCAGGTACGACGCTCGCGCTGCAAACAGCCGAGGCGGGGACGACCATCGACGTGTCCATCGACCGCGATGTGGCCGGCGGATTGGCCACGGTCCAGAAGTTCGTTGATTCCTATAACGCCATTCGCGCGTTCTTCGACGAGCAACGCAAGACCGATGCGCCGTTGTACGCCGACACGTTGTTGCGCGGCGTGGTGGAGAGCTTCACGTCCGCACTGCGGACCGAAGTCACCGCCAACGGCACCTACGGACGGCTGGCCATTGCCGGTGTGGCACTGGATCGCTTTGGTGTGCTCAAGCTGGATAGCGACAAGCTCAAGACGGCGATGGCCGACAAGCCAACGGAAATCGAGGCGCTGTTCGGTTTCACCGGCGTGGGCGGCGCCTTCGTGACGGCGGCGGACAATGCGACGCAGTACGGCATTGGTACGATCAGCGCCCAGATGAAGTACCTCGACGAAGCCGCGATTCGCCTCAAATCACGCGAGACCGAAGCGCAGAAGCGACTCGACTATCGCCGGGAGCAGCTGGTGCAGCAGTTCACCAACATGGAAGTCGCCATCAGCCGACTGAACGCCCAGCGCAGTTCACTGTCGGCCGTCACATCCGCACTTCAGAACAGCGACAACTGATGCCGATACTGGACAGCAGCACTCGGTAGTCCCTGTCCACGACTTCAGCCCAGACTGACACGATGTCCTACGCCAGCCAGACCTCGAGCTACCGTGAGATGGAGATGCACGCCGCGTCGCCGGAGCGACTCGTGGTGGTGGTCTTCGAGCAACTCGTGGTGAATCTGGAACGTGCGTGCATTGCCATGGAGCGAAACGACATCGAACTCCGCGTGACGGCGCTGCGCCGGGCGCGGGGGTTGGTCGGAGAACTTCTGGCGACGCTCGATTTCGACAAGGGCGGCAAGATCGCGACCCAGCTCGCCGACCTCTATCAGTACATGATGTACGAGCTGATCGACATCGGTCAGCGTGGTGATCTCAGAACGCTCCGCAAGCTGGTGAATATCGCGTCGTCGCTGCGCGACGGGTTTGTCGGCGCGGCCCAGCAAACGGGCAGCATGCGGAAGTCCGCGTGACCACTTCGGCACTCCTGTCATGAACACGAACCTCGGATTTCGCATGCCTCGCTTTGGCCGGCGCGCCGCATCGCCCGCGCGCGAAGAAGCCGCGCGCCAGGCGCTCGCGCTCTGCGCGAGCGCGGATGCGGCAGCGCGAGAGGCCGAGGGGGTCGTCGGTATCGATGACAACCGGCTGTTCAGCCTGCTGGAGCAGCGCGACGAGATGCTGCGTGACCTGACCGAGCAGTTGGTGGTGCTGCGCCTGGAACGGCCGACCGCGGATAGTCCGCTGTTCGCGGCGACGGAGCGGGCGGTGGACGACGCGGATGATCTGCTCGCGGACATCTGCGCCGCGCTCACCACGTCTCAGCGTGTGACGATGGAGTTGGCGGCCCGCGTGGAACGTCGTGCCGCCGAGATCCGGTTGGAGCTCGATGCGGTACAGCGCGCTGGCAGCGCACGGGTGGGGTACGCGAGCCAGCCGGCCCCGCACCTGGTTGACAGCCGTCGGTGACTGCCGTGTTCGTGGGCCCCTTTGACGCGCTGTTGCGCGAGAAGCTCGCCGAGCTGGATGCCGACGAATCGCCAGCACCGCTGGTGATCGACGATGATCCGGTTGAGCGTTTGCGGCTCGATGCGCGCCAGGCGGTTCTGCACGAACACCACGGCCCGATGCCGCGCAGCGCGAACGGGGCGTACGCGCCGCATCCGGAACCGATCGTGGAGTCTCAATCCACTCGGCATCTCAACATCGTTCACTAATGCTATAGCGTCGTAATAATGTCCTGATGGTGCTGGCTCGGGAACCACGGAAGGACCCGGGACTCAAGTTGTACGGCTGGAGTGCCGATAGTCCTTCTGAGGAGGAGGAAACCTATGCGTATCAACGGAAGCATTTTCGATCCGCTTCGCCCTGATCGGGCGACGCCAAACGGGAGTCCCGCGGTGCCGCGCCCTGCTGAACAGGGTGGTCAGGCGTCGGGCGTCGCCAAGTCGGATTCGGTGCAGATCTCGGATGCCGGGCGATCACTCGCCGGGCGTCTGGAGCGCGAAAAGCAGGATGAGGTCGATCCAGCCAAGGTGGCGGAACTGCGGACGAAGGTCCTCACGGGGGCGTACAACACGCTCGACGTCGTGGATCAGGTCGCGCGCCGCATTATCTCCCGCGGCGATCTCTGACAGGGCGGTCGTCGCGTGACGACCGCCGCGGCATCTCACTTCTGACCGGCGACTCCGGGAGAATGGTGGCATGAAGTTCCTTGTGGTGGACGACTCCGCGACCATGCGACGCATCGTGATCAACTCGCTGCAGCGCATCGGATTCAGCGACACCGTGGAGGCCAGCGACGGGCAGGAAGCACTGGCCAAGTTCGACAGTTCCGTCCAGTTCGTCATCACGGATTGGAACATGCCGAACATGAGCGGCACGGAGTTCACCAAGGTGCTGCGCTCGCGACCGGATGGTGCCAACGTGCCGGTGTTGATGGTGACTGCACGCTCTGTGAAGGAAGACATCCTGACCGCCATGGAAGCGGGCGTCAACAACTACATCGTCAAGCCGTTTACCCCGCAGGTGCTGAAGGAGAAGATCGA
>JAGNMU010000586.1 GCA_017991005.1 Gemmatimonadaceae bacterium
GCTTGCTTGCCCAGCGCAGTGGCATTGGGCACTATTCGCCACACCATATGAGCGAATCCGTCCCGAGCGACCCGTCCCTCTCCGAGCCGCAGTTTCCCGGCGGTGAGTACGCTATCGACGGCGTCCTCGGCTCGGGTGGCATGGCGGTGGTCTACCGCGCCCGGGACCTGCGTCGGCCGCGCGCGGTGGCCATCAAGATGCTTCGCGCCGATGTGGCGAAGATCATTGGGACCGAGCGGTTCCTTCGCGAGATCGCGGTGACGGCGGCGTTCACACACCCGCACATTTTGCCGCTGCTCGATTCGGGCGAAACGACGGATGCGCAGGGGCGGCGGAGTCCGTACTACGTCATGCCGCTCATCGTGGGCGAGCCCCTCGACGACCGGCTGCGCAAGGAACGGCGTCTGCCCTTGCAGGACGCCATTCGCCTGACGTGCGAGATCCTCGAGGCGCTCCGGTACGCGCACGAACATGGGGTGATTCACCGCGACATCAAACCCGCCAACGTCCTGCTCTCCGGTGGACACGCGGTGGTCGCCGACTTCGGCGTGGCGCGGCCGATGGCCAGCGCGAACCGGGTTCACGGCGCGGGGAAGGCGATCACCGAGATGGGATTCATCGTCGGCACGCCCGAGTACATGAGTCCTGAGCAGGCGCTCGGTGATGAACGGGTCGACGAGCGGTGCGATCTGTATGCCGTCGGGTGTGTGCTGTACGAAATGATCGCGGGAGAGCCGCCGTTCGAAGCCCCGACCGCGCAGATGATCGTGTCGCGAAAGCTGAGTGGCACGTTCGAGCCGATCACGGCGATGCGCTCCAATCTGCCGATCGCCCTCGATAACGTGTTGTCGAAGGCGTTGAGCGCACAGCCCAGTGGACGGTACGCGTCGGCGGCGGAGTTTCTGAACGACTTGATGGAACTGGATGTGCGTGCCAGCGCCTCGCAGGCTGCGGCACGGAGTGCGCCTCGTCCCTTCTCGCCGTGGATGGTGGCGGGCGTGGTGGGGACGATTGCACTGGTAGTGGCCGCCACCCTGGCGTGGAATCGACCGAAGGCCACACGTCCGGACTCCCTGGCACCCGCCACGGCACATGCGCGCGTGGCGGTGCTTCCGCTTGGGGTGCTGGCTGCCGACAGCTCACTCGAACTCGTGGCGTCCGCGCTCACGGGCGATCTGATCGACGAACTCGCCCGGTATCCCGCGCTGACGGTGATCTCAAAAAACGGCGTGCTGCCCTTTCAGGGCACCGCGGCACGCACCGACAGCGTCGCGCGCACGCTCAACGTGGGCAGCATCGTCACCGGTGACATGCGCGCGTCGGGCGACAGCATCCGCGTCACGATGCGACTGATCGATGGCGTCAGCAGCGCACAGCTCGCGAGTATGGAGGCGCGTGGGGTGCGCCGCGACCTGCTCGCACTCCGGTCCAGCATCATCGATTCCGTCGCCAGCTTTCTACGCACGCAGATCGGCGCCGAAATCACCCGGCACTCCGAGCGTACGGCCACCAGCCCCGAGGCGTGGCAGTTGCTGGCGCGTGCACGCGCGATGGGCGAAGGAGAGCTCGCACGCTCCGGTGCGCTCTCGCCAGGCCAGCGCGCTGCGGCGTTTGCCACAGTGGACTCGTTGCTGCTGCGTGCGATCAAACTCGATCCGGAATGGCCCGATATCGCGGTCTTTCGTGCCACGCTGCGTCTGTTGCGTGCGACCATCGAAGAAGTGGCATCGCCGACGTCGGTGTCCATGGTCTCCGAGTTGCGCATGGACGCGGTTCGCATGACCAATGAGGTACTCAAGCGCACACCCGGCTTTCCTACCGCGCTGTTCGTCCGCGCGCGCGCGCGCGCGGCGCTCTGGCGCACCTCGGCCGTGGTCGCGCCCGATTCTTTGCGGATGTCGGCGGAGGCGGACTTTCGTGAAGTGGTTCGACAGCGCCGCGACCTCGCGGATGCCTGGAACGAGCTGAGCTTGCTGCTGCAGATGTCCGGCGCGTACACCGAGGCACGGTCGGCTGCTGAAGCTGCGCTCAAGGCCGATGCCTTTCTGCGGAGTGCTCCGGCGGTCATCAGCCGCCTGAGCTTCACGTCGCTCGCGATTGGCAATCGCAGCGAAGCGGTCGAGTGGTGCAATCGCGGTCGCGCCCAGTATCCGCGTGACCCGCGCTTCTGGGGGTGCGATCTCACACTCATGGGATGGGCGGGGAAGACCCGCGCCGACGTTGACGAGGCGTGGCGGCTGCTGGCGGCGAGCGAAGCGCGCGACAGCGCCAATTTGCTCGTGTCGGGAGCGGGAACGCGGCGACTCCTGGTCGCCGCTGTGGCGGCGCGTGCAGGATTGTCCGACAGTGCACTGGCCATCGCGAGACGTGTGCGGGATTCACTCCCTGCTGGTGCACCCAGCAGCGCCGTGGACTATGGCGAAGCGTACGTGCACGCATTGCTTGGCCACGACGATCAGGCGATCACACTGCTGGAGAGTTACCTGCGCGCCAATCCGGCGCTGCGCGGGCAGGTGCGACAGTCGCCGTGGTTTGCCACGCTGCGCACCACGCCCCGCTTTCAGGCGATCACCGCCCCGTAACTCGACGGTGATCGCCGTCGGGCGGGATCACGCCGGCTTGGGATCTCTGAACGTGTCGTACAGTCGCTGCATGCGAACCAGCTCGGTCTTGTTCAGGAAATACGCGCCAATCACATCGGCTGGTTGCGACGAATAGTTGTACAGCAGAATCGACGGCGGCGTTTTGGCCAGCAGCATCTTGGTCGACTCCACGATTTCACCCGCGCGCCGCGGAATGTGCGGTTCGTCAGGCAGAGTCGATTCGGCGAGCGTTTCCAGCAACGCCAGCGCCAGTTTGAGCTTATTG
>JAGNMU010000121.1 GCA_017991005.1 Gemmatimonadaceae bacterium
GATGGTGCTGTCCTTGCCAACGCGCGTGCCGTTGTTGTCGGTGACCTCGACGACAACTTTGAACACCCCGATGCGATCGAATGTGTACCGAACGGTCGAGTCACTGGCCACATTGTACGTGTCCGTATGTCCGCCTTCACTGAAGCTCCACCGATAGTGGGCATTGGCGGGATGTGATTGCTGATGTCGCACGACATAGGTCACTTGTGAATCTTTGGGCACAAAGACGTCGCGCGGCGCGATCTGCGTGGCGTAGACGTGGTTGGTGAAGCGGACGCGCGCGATCGGCACCGAATCCGGCGCCGCATGAAACACAGTGAGCACCACCGGATACGCGCCGACTTTCTTGTAGGTGTAGCTCATGCCGCCTGGCAGGGTGGTGATGACCGTCCCGTCACTGTCGGTGATCGCCCATTCGTAGAGCGCATTCGGTGGCAGGGCGGGACCGCCGTTGATGCGAGCGGAGAACTGTGTGGTGAGCGGTCCGGTCTGGACGGCGTTCACGCCGAGGTCGTAGCGCATGAAGCGGTAGCGTTTGAACCCGGCCCACTTGGTACCGGTCGTCGGAACGTACGGTGGCTGCACGGCCCGCACTTCCATGCCGAGCTCCACGTTCATGCTTTGTGTGCCGGGCGTCAGATAGTTGCGGTAGTCCACCAGCTTCCCGTCCGGAGTGATCTGCAAGTCTTCGAGCGTCCACGCCGTGCCGACGCGACTCCAGACGTGCAGCCCCTGCACATGCGTGGCTTTGGCGATGGTCGTGGGCAAGCTGTGTGGCCACGTGGACATGGCGCTCCACACACGTGCGGTATCGGTGCTCAGAAAGAACGTATCCGCGACAAACGGGGCACCGCCGTCGGCCATCGACCGGTAGCTCAACGCGACCGGAGGAAAGGCACTCTGGTAGATCGTGCCGTTCTCCACATCGGTCCACTGTGGATCGACTGTCGGCAGGAGATAGTCGAGGCCTGCGACCACGACGCATCCTCCGCATTGCAGCTGCCCGCCCACCCACACAATGCCAAGCTGGGCGTTGTCCGGATCTGCCGGATCGGCAATCCGAAGCGTGGCCGCGCTCCGATCCCAGCTAGTCGAGAGCACGGGTCGCACTTGGCCGTTATTCGGATTCACCAGCAACAGCACCGGTGGCGCCTTGCTGTACAGCGTGGCATGCAGCACGCTCCGAAAGGTGGTGACGTCGTAGAGCGCTGGATCGGCTGCGCGCCGTGCCACCGCAGCGACGATGTGCCGCTGCGCAAATGGATTGAGATCCCGCGACAGTCCCGCGGTCCAGCGAATTCCCACGTTTGCGCTGGTGCGGATGTCGGGCGCAAGACTGTAGCGCCAGCGAAGCGCACCGTGCTGTGGCTTCTTGTTGGCGAAGTACCACGCCGCCGACATCGCCTGTCCAAGACTGGTTGGCCCGAGCGGCGTGTCCAACCGTGGGAACTCCCACAAATCGCTGGTCATGGAGAATGCCAACCCGCCGGAGGGCGGCAACGATCCGTTGGCCTGCGCCAACACCACCGTCTGTCCCGGCTGCGCGCCCGGCACGCGAAGTGCCGAGCGTATGGGCACGGTGGTGGTCGGGATGGTCATGGCCGTGGAGAAGGACGCGCCTTCGACGGTCACACTCGTCGCGTCGTAGGCGACGGTGCCCAGCACGCGAACAAACCGCCCGCTCGAATCGACAATCGCCACGATTGGAACCTCGTTGGCCTGCAAGCGCACGGGAATGCGCACGGTCGCCAGTGCCTGCAGCGCGTCACTGTCGCCCAAATCGATGGTGATCAGCGGCGACACCACGCGTGTAAGCGTGTCATGCACCAGCGAGGATGACGATGCGGTGCGTATGACCACCGTGCGCGTGGTGCTGCTCGCGCCGCTCGGCAGGTCGAGTCGAAAGCCGGCAAGGGCACCGCTGGTGGTCACCTGCACACTGCCGCCACCGGGGCCCACCGTCTGCCGTACTACCTCGGCCTCGCGGTAGCGCGCCGCAACAACAATGCGGACGACGGGCAGGTTGCCCACGCTCGCTGAAAGCACGTTCCGCCCTTCGGCGGGCCCCATGGTCCACGCACCGACGCGGGCGATACCATCACTCCCGGACGTGGCGGCGTTGCCGGTCACTACGCCACCGCCGGAGTCGACAGTGAACGATACGGTCGCGCCGGGAACGGGCCGGCCGGCGGCATCGCGCACGAGGACGGCGGGCGCGATCGCTACCGCTGACGCGGGCTCGGCGTCCTGACCATCGCCGGCGGCCACCGAGAGCGCCGCTGCCGGACCGGCCGTGACCGGCGGTGTGCTGCCCGTCGGACCGGGATTGTCCGCCGCTCCTCCGCCACAGGCCATGAGGAGAATCGCAACGACGCTTCGCAGGATACCTTTCATACTGGGCGCGCTCGCAAAGAGGGTTACAGCCCACGCGTGGTGCGGCGCCAAACTCAGTCATCGCGCTGTGATGGTTGCTCCGCGCACCATTGGCCACTCACACTTCCGCTTCCCGTATGACCGTCGTCGCCGACCTGTTGTCGCTCCTCGAACTCGAGCCGCTCGAGATCAACATCTACCGCGGGCAGAACCGCGACCTCGGCACCGGGCGCGTCTTTGGAGGGCAGGTGTTTGCCCAGGCACTGGTCGCTGCCCGACGCACCGTCGATGAGCCGCGCGAAGCGCACTCGGTGCACGGCTACTTTCTGCGCGCCGGCGATCTCAAGGCGCCCATCGTGTTCTTTGTCGATCGCCCGCGTGACGGCGGCAGTTTCACCAGCCGTCGCGTGACCGCGATCCAGCATGGCGAAGCGATCTTTCATCTCTCGGCAAGCTTTCATGTCGCCGAGACGGGTCTCGATCATCAGGGCCACATGCCCGACGTGCCGTCACCGGATTCGCTGCGGCCCGAACTCGAGATGTTGCGCGAAGGGGCAGAGAAACTGCCCGCGCCACTGCGTGCGGTGCTGACGCAGGATCGGCCTATCGACTTTCGCATGGTGCCGTCTGCGGAGCATGACTGGCGACATGGCGCACCCGCCCGCGCCGCCTGGTTTCGCGTGGTCGCACCGCTGCCCGATGATGTGATTGTTCACCAGGCTATTCTCGCGTATGCGTCGGACTACGGCTTCTTGCCAACCGCGCTGCTGGCGCACGGCGTGTCGTATCGCGACCCACGCCTGCAGTTGGCGTCGCTCGATCATTCGTTGTGGATGCATCGACCGTTTCGCGCCGACGAGTGGCTGCTCTATATCATGGACAGTCCGTCAGCGGCTGGTGCACGCGGATTTGTGCGCGGTCAGGTCTTCACGCAGAGTGGCGAGTTGGTGGCATCCGTGGCGCAGGAAGGACTGATCCGGTTGCGCGAAACGCGCTGACGACGCCAACGCGTACGCCTCAACGCGTACGCCTCAACGCGTGCGCGATGCGTTGAACTGCGCGACCACGGTTTTGGGTGCGGTGCGACAATAGCCGTCGGTCAGTAACTCACGAATCACCGACCACGACGGCCGGCGGTCCAGCCACACGCCGATCCAGCCACTCGGCCCCACGTACGGCGGCACGAAGAACCGTTCCGGTTTGTCGGCGACCATCAGGGCTTGATTGCCGGGCGCGGCCTTGATCCACACGGCGGGACGGCCACCACCGTGGTGGTTGTGTGCGCTCGCGTACATCGCAAACAGTTTGTTGCGCACGCGGAAGGTGGGTTCGCTCCACGCAACGACTTCATGCGTTTCGGGAAGCGCCAGGCAGATCGCGCGCAGTCGTTCAAGAGGCGAGTCGGGCATACGACGGAATATGCGGGACATCGCGAACAGTGCAAACGATTGCGGTGCGTGTCAGGGACGACACAGCTCACTTCAGTCGCCGCGCGGGGCTTTCCCCGTCTGTTCCTGCGCGCTCAATTCCACGGTGTCGTTCGCATTCACCTCCCGCCTGCACACTGCCATGTCGTCGCACCCGTCCCTTCGATCACCCGCGCGCAGCATGCGACGACTCCGTTTCGTCGCGATCGCGAGTCTCCTGTTCTGTGCGCAGCCAAGTGCGGCGCAACCCGGCCGAGACGTGTCCACGCTCACGGCGCCCGCATCCGCGCCGTGGATTCGCGACGCGGTGATCTACGAGATCAATACGCGGACGTTCTCGCGCGAAGGCACGTTCAACGGTGTGACGGCGCGGCTCGACGCACTGAAGGACCTTGGCGTCACCGTACTCTGGCTGATGCCGATCCATCCGATTGCCGAGCTCAAGAAAAAGGGCAGCATCGGCAGTCCGTACGCGGTACGCGACTACTATGGTGTGAATCCGGCATTCGGCACGAAGGCGGATCTCAAGCGCCTCGTGTCCGAGGCGCACGCGCGCGGACTCAAAGTCATCATCGACATCGTTGCCAATCACACGGGATGGGACAATGTCATGATGCGCACGCCGTCGTATTATCGACGCGACGCGCAGGGCACCATCATTTCGCCGTACGACTGGACCGATGTCGCCGCGCTCAACTACAACGACGCCGGTCTTCGTAAGTACATGTCGGATATGCTCGTGTACTGGATCAAGGAGTTCGATCTCGACGGATTCCGCTGCGACGTGGCCGGCGAAGTGCCCACCGATTTCTGGGAGTCGGCACGCGCCGCTGTGCAGCAGGTCAAGCCGGATATCATCATGTTGGCCGAAGCGCACAAGCCTGATCTGCTGGTCAAAGCGTTTCATCTGGACTATGCATGGCCACTGCATTCCGCACTCACGGACGTACTGGCCAACGGGCAACCGGCCACCCGCCTGCGTGAGGCATGGCAGGAGGAAGTGGCGACGTATCCCAAGGGTGCGCTGCACATGCGATTCTCGGACAACCACGACGAATCACGTGCCATCGCCCGATTTGGCGCGCGCGGTGCGCTGGCGGCGTCCGCATTGATGTTCACACTCGACGGTGTGCCGATGTTGTACAACGGCATGGAGGTGGGTGACATCACCGAGTCGGGCGCACCAGCGTTGTTCGAGAAACTTGATGTGTTCTGGGATGCCTCGATGCGGCGTCCGGAGTTTCCCCGCTTCTATCGCGACCTCACGGCACTCCGTCGCGCGCAGCCGGCGCTCCGCAGCGGGTCATTGGAGTGGCTGCGCAATTCCGACGAGGACCGTGTACTCACCTTCAGCCGGCGGCTGGGGTCCGATGAGCTGATCGTCGCGCTGAACCTGTCGAATCGGGCGTTTGTCGGCACGGTCGAGGTGAGCGGTACCTTCGAAGACATCACACCCACGGTCGGTTCGGCGCGCGCGGCGCGCACGGTAGGGCTGCCGGCGATGTCGATGGACGCCTGGGGCTTTCGTATCCTGCGCCGGACACGGTGACGGGTGCCCGATCGGCACAGAGATCCGAGGAACTTCCCGGGGCGTAGATGGATACGTACGGTGAGTGGATACTGGAGTCTTTCCCGAGCAGGAGGCGACGTGCGGCGGGTGATCAACGGAATCGCAGCAGCGGTGTTTTTGAGTCTCGCGGTCGGGGTCGGGCAGGCGCAGCCATCGACAAAGCCATCGACCAAACCGTCGGCGCCCGCGCTCGAGACGGCCGTCTTTGCGGGCGGCTGCTTCTGGGGTGTCGAAGCCGTCTTTGAACACCTGAAAGGTGTGAAGTCGGTGGTCTCTGGTTATGCCGGCGGGACCGTGGTCAATCCGGACTACAACTCGGTCAGCAGCGGCCGAACGGGACACGCGGAGGCGGTGCGCGTCACGTTTGATCCGGTCGTGGTGAGCTACGAATCGTTGCTCAAGGTGTTCTTCTCGGTGGCGCATGATCCGACCGAGCTCAACCGGCAGGGACCGGACGTCGGCACGCAGTATCGCTCAGCGATCTTTTTCACGTCGGCCGCGCAGGAGAAGGCGGCAAACGCCATGATCGCGCAGCTCAACGCGAGCAAGACCTATCGCAAGCCGATCGTCACCCAAGTGGGCGCGTTCGGCAAATTCTACGACGCCGAGGGGTATCATCAGAACTACCTCTACAGCCACACGACGGAGCCGTACATCGTCTACAACGATCTGCCCAAGATCGACGCGCTGAAGAAGCAGTTTCCGACGTGGTGGGAGCCGACGAAGGGGAAGTAGCGTCGGCGTGTGCGCGCGGGCGACCCTCCGCCACCGCGCGTTCCACCCAGAGTGAGCCGTCCTGCCCCCACATGATTCCGACGATGGGAGCCTTGGCGGCGGGCACACCAAAGGGCAGGTCGGTCTTCTCCTTCGCGAGAATGCTGTCCTGCTTCTTTCGTTCGCGCGAGGACACCGCGACCGGCGGGAGATCACGCGTGAGCGTGCGAATGGTCTTGCCTGACGCATCGATAATCCGCACCTCGTAGCGCGAAGTGACCACATCGGCGCGAAGGCCACCCGGGCCATAGGCACGAAGCCACTGCGCGCCGTACGGTTGCCACATGAAGCCCTGCGACATCCCGATCTGCTTGCCGCTCGCGTCCTTCTGCACTCGGGTGATCTTGAACACGCCCGCGTCAGCGCCAGCGGGAACGGGGATTGTGTCGGCCCGGGTTACGGTGCCCGACATGGCGCGCCGAAGTCGAATGGGCCGAAAGCTGGTGGTGGTTTTGTCAAAGTAGATCGTTTCGTCCACCAGCGAGCCGTCCGCCTCGAAGGTGAGCGCCATGCGATTGCCGCCCGTGAACTGCTGCAACGGCACGTTGCGGACGCCGGTGGGGGTGGCGCCGGAGACATCAATGGCGAGCATGCGCGCATTGCCTTCGTCGCGCGTCCAGAGCAGCCGGTCGGGGCCGATCGTGATCGTGGCCAGCGTCTTGAATTCCAACGGTCCGGAGCCCGAACGTCCGATCGTCCGCTGCAACGTGCCGGCCGCCGAGAAAACCCGTACCTGCTGGTCCTGTGCATCGCCGACATAAATGCGTCCGGCTGCGTCTGCTGCGAGTCCGGACACGCGGCCAAAGCTGACATCATCGGTGGCATCCGCGCCGCCAATGGCCAACTCGACAGCACCCTTCCATCGTGGCGGTGACGCCGGTTGTGCGCCAGCGCTGCTGCCAATCGTGCAGAACGTGTGCAAGGCGACAATGATCACCAAAGCAGGATTCAGACGCATGGGCACTTTGCCGTGGAGTGTGGACGGTCGGTCAATCAGCGGCGTGATGTCTCGCCTACGCTACGAATGCCTTGCCGAGGTGCGCAATAGCTCGCAGCTTCCGCAGCCATGACTTCACGGACCTTTAATCTGACGCTTGTCGGCGGCGTGTTGCTCTCGCTCGCCACGCTTGGACCGGACCGCATTGCCGGTTCGCCCGCCGACGGTACGGTTGATCGCACGGTCGCGGCTGCTGGCGCGCAGGCCCCGTCGTTCCGCGCGTTTGTCGATCGCTACCTGCAGGACTTCGCCCGTCGCCATCCGTCGATTGCGGCGGGCAACGGCATCCACGACTTCGACGGCACACTCGACGACTACTCCGCCGCGGCCATCACTCGTGAGATCGCTGAGCTCAAACGCACGCGTGCTGAGTTGCGCGCGTTCCCCGCATCGGCGTTGACGGCGGACGAACGCGTCGATCAGAAGATCCTCGACGGTGTGATCGACGGGTGGCTGCTGGAACAGGAGACGCTGCAGAACTGGCGCCGCAATCCGATGCTGTATGCGTCGGTGCTTTCTGATGGGGTGCACAACCTCATGACGATGACCAATGCGCCGGCGCCGGTGCGCATGCGTCGGATCATCGGCAAACTGACCGGCGTCCCCGGCTTGTTGGCCGCAGCGCGAGCGAACCTGCGCAATCCGCCAAAGCTGCTCGCCGAGCGCGGTGCGGCGATGATGAAGGGGGCATCGGGGATGCTCGCGACAGATGTTGTGCTGGCGTTCACGGATCAGCGTGGCACGCCCTTGATGGATTCGCTCACCCGGGCATTGGCGGTGGCCAAGCCGCAGGTGGATGCATACGTGACGTGGCTCGAGCGCGATCTTATCCCGCGCGCCACGGGCGATCTGGTGATCGGTGGCGACGCGGTCGCCCGGCGCTATCGCGCAGAGGAGCTCATCGACCTGCCACTGGATACGCTCGTGCGTATTGGTGAGCGGGAACTCAAGATCGCGCAGGCGCAATTTCGCGAGGCGGCGCTGCGTCTTGCGCCCGGCAAGGATCCGCAGGCGACGTGGGGCGAAGTGCGGCGCCATCATCCCAAGCGCGGGCAGGTGACCGCGTCCGCGCAGGCCATTGTCGACTCGCTGACCACCTTTGTGCGCGCGAAAGGTTTGGTGACCGTGCCCACCGGCGAGCGGGTGAAGGTGTTGCCGGCGCAACCTTTCGATCTTGGCTTTGCCTCGATGCACGCCTCACCGCCGCTCGAGACAACACCGGTACAGAGCTACTACTACATCACCGATGCGCGCGCCGACCTGCCGCAGGATCAGCAGGATGCCTGGCTGGAGCGCTTCAACTACGCGTCGCTGACGAACACGTCCGCGCACGAGGCGATGCCGGGTCACTGGCTCCACTCACAGTACATGCGCAAGACACCGGGCAAGGTACGGCGCATCTGGATCGGCCTGAACCCGTTTCCGCAGCCATCGTCTGGACAGGATGGGTGGGCCCACTACGCCGAGCAACTCGTGGTGGAGCAGGGGTATGGCAATGGCAATCCGAGCTATCAGATGGCCCAGCTCAGCGATGCGCTGACGCGCATCTGCCGACTGCTGTCGGGCATCAAGGTGCATCGCCGCGAGTGGACGCTCGATCAGGCGCAGGCGTGCTTCGAGCGTGAGGCGTACGTCGCTGCGCCCGCAGCACGTCGTGAAGCGGAACGGGCGACCTACGATCCGACGTATGGTGGATACTTTCTCGGGAAGCGCGGAGTGCTGACGTTGCGGCGCGACGTGGAAGCCAAACTCGGGTCCTCGTTCAATCTCCGCGCCTTTCACGAACAGTTTCTCACCAACGGCATCGCACCAGTCTGGGCGCATCGGCAGTTGATGCTGCCTGGCGACACACGTCCCGTCATTCAATAAGAGATCGAGCGATGCGTCCTGAAGGAAAGGTCCGGGTTGGCGTGTTGGGTGCCGGCGCATGGGCGCGCTTTGCGCACCTGCCGGGGTACAAGCGTGACCCACGCTGTGAGCTTGTCGCCATCGCCGATCCGGTGGTGGAGCGCGCGAGGGAGTTTGCGGCCGAGTTTGACATCCCGCATGTGTACGATTCGCATGAGGCGCTGATCGCGCGTGACGATCTGCATCTGATCGACGTGTGTACCCCCAGTGCCACCCACTTCGAGCTGTCCATGGCAGCGCTGAATGCGGGCAAACATGTCCTGTGTGAAAAGCCGGTGGCGTACGATTTCACCGAGACACGCCGCGCCGCCGCGCTGGCGCGCTCCAAGGGGCTCAAGACGAAACTGGGGTTCACGTTTCGCTACAGCCCCGCGATGCAGTACATGAAGACACTGATCGACGAGGGTTTCATCGGGACGCCGTTCATCTTCAACGGGTACGAACAAAATTCGCAGTGGCTCGATCCGCAGAATCCGCTCAGGCAAGTCGACCCTGAGGCCGACCAGTCCGTCATTCAGGTGTCGTCGCTCGAGGGATACGGCGCGCCAATCATGGATCTGGGGCATCTCTTCATGGGTAGCCGATTTCAATCGGTGGTGGGCACCATGAAGAACTTCATCCCGGAACGCATGGTGCGTGCGACGGGCACCATGATGCGCATGAATATCGACGACGGCGACATATTTATCGGTGAGTTCGCCAACGGTGCGATTGGCTCGATTCAGACCAGCTTCGTCACCGTGGGCAACTATCCCGGACTTGAAGCACGGGTGTACGGCAGCAAGGGTGCGTTGATCTGCCGGCTTGTCGAAGAGAACGGCATCTGCGAATCGCTCAAGGCGGCATCGGCGGATCAGGTGGAGTTTCGCGAGATAGACGTGCCCGAGCGCTTCTATCCACCCGCCGGCTCCAAGCACGAGTCGTGGCGCTCGCTCTTTTACGCGAACCTGGTGCACTCGTTCATATCGGAGATTCTCAGCGAATCATCGGAGAACGAGGGCAACTTCGACGACGGGGCGCACGTGCAGGAGCTCATCAACGCGGTCGAGCGCTCATACCGGGAACGCCGCTGGGTGACGATCCCGCTGGCCGAGGAGCCAGTCACCTGAATTCCGCACTCGATGCGTTTTTCGCGCAGTACTTCGCGCGCAACCCCGTGACGGCCACGTTCACGGGGGTCCACGCGCACGATCACCACCTGCCGGACTGGTCGGAGGCAGCGTGGACGCGCGAAGTCGAGGAACTGCGCGGGTTGCGAGAGCGGCTCGACCGCGAGTGGCCGGCGCCACCGCGTGTCGAGGCGCTGGCAGACGATCCGGCGCGGCTGGATGCCGAGCTGGCGCGCGCCAACATCGACGTGCGGATCGCCGAACGGGCGAGTGGATTCTTTCAGGAACGCAATCCGGCGTTGTTTACCGGTGAGGCCATCTTCGGTCTCGTTTCACTCATGAGCCGCGACTTCGCGCCGG
>JAGNMU010000122.1 GCA_017991005.1 Gemmatimonadaceae bacterium
CGTCCCCGACTGCGCGACGCACGAGCCCCGGTTGCCACCGGCGCCGCATCACCAATGCGTTCGGGAATGGTGATTTGCATTTGTGTGCCCGGGAAGTACGGCATTCCCTTCGTCATGGGCACGTCCTCATCCCACGCCGGCGTTATGGCAAGCCGTGCGGTCCCACTGCGTACGGTCAGCTTGCCATGCCATTGCGCGATGAAACGCCGGATCCCCGCCAGACCCTGGCCGCGTCCTTTGTCGCTCATGCGAAACCGGCTGACCGCTCGCAACACCGCCTCTTCGAGTGCCATCGCATCGTCCCATCGGTCACTGTGCCGATGGCCGGGCGAACTCTCGAGCGAATTGCGAAACCCGATGCCCGCATCGCACACCGCGATCACCACGACCTTCCGGCCGAGTCGTTTCTTGTACGAGTACGACTGCACGGCGACCCATCCGCCTTGTCCGGCGTGCTCCACGATGTTTTGACATGACTCACTGAGCGTCATGCTGAACCGTCCGGTCACCGCGGTATCGAGCCCGAGCTGGCCGTGGAGAATGTCGCCGGCCTTCTGCTGAATGCGACCAACCACACCGTGCACGTCGTCGGTCTGCACAATGGGGGTGATTTCCAGCAACACATCCGACTCGTGCGCGTCACGCGCGCGCGGGACCGAGCCGTGCAATTCAAACAGTTCACCGGCGTACCGGAAAAAGCCGGTGCGTGACCAGTACGACAACGTGTCGGGATGTTCGGGCACCGCAAACGCCATGCGGTCTTCGCGGGACTGCGCGACACACAGCAGCGCGGTCAAGCCGTATGGCGAGGCCCAGCGTGCATGACGCGCGTCCACAAGAATCTTTTGCCCGAGGGGCACCGGTGCCAACTGCTCGATGACCGATTCGAAGGTCTGTTCATCGAGTGATGGCGGCACGCTGATCACGGTGGTCACGTCGTGCTGAGTTCTCCTCGAAGGTGTTGCGACAGCCCGCTCGCGCCGCGGTGTTCGACATTGCGCGACGCCGCGCGGTTCGCGGCGGCAATCGCGTCAGTGAACATATCACCAACGAGCAGCCGAGAGAAATGGGTAGCGCCCCAGACATCGCCACAGCCGGTGGGATCGCCGGGGCCGTCAATGCGCGGTGGTACAGATGGAACGAGTGCGGTACGCACTGCACCAAGTGCACCCGAACCGCCGCGTGGTGATGTGGAGAGTGTCGAAGTGTGACCTGCAAGACGAGGAATGTCGTACAACCGCTCCACACCCGGCGCGGCCACATACACCGCCCCGCGTTTGCCGAGCGTAACGCAGAGACAGGAAACGCCCGCCGCCATCGCGGTCGCCGCCAATGCCATGGGGTCGGGCGCCATCAACTGCATCTCGTCCTCATTCACCTGCAGCACGTCGAAGCAGCCGCACCAGGCCGCCACATCGGGGAGCGGACGCGCCACGCGCAGCCCGTCCGGCTGCACCGCCATGGCGAGCATGTGCAGATCGCAGTAGATCGGCCCGCGAAAATGTGCACGCAACAACTGCGCGGTGGTCAGATCCAGCTCCCAGCCGCTCATGAAGTTGATGTACAACGCATCGAGATGTGCATCGTCGATGAGCGGTTTGAGGCCCAGCCAGTTCCATCCCGGCACACCGCCGGTCAGGTACTCGCTGCGTCGCTCATCGTCGATGTAACGCAGCTCAACGCGATTGTTCGGATAGGGCACCTCCACCAGGGCCGCATCCGGCGCGATGCGGCGCAAGCGGCGCAGAAAACGTCGCGCGCCTTCAGCGAGATCTGCACCAACCTTGCAGATCGGCACAATCTCCCAGTCCTCAGGGAGTGCCGCGTCAAAACCGGAGAGCGCGTAGCTGATGCCACCCCATTCCTCCACGGGGACCGCGCGGCGGTCGCGCCCATAGATGACATCCCAGACGAGCGTCGAGATGACCCCGACTCGCTTTTTCACCGGTGGCGCGTCCGGCGCGCCCATTCCTGACGAAACGCGCGGCGCAGGCAGCGGCTCAGGCCGTGCCGGCGCCACGTTGCGCGATGAACGTCGCGACGGCGCCGACCACGCCCGCCGTGCCCGGCAAGGTGCCTGGAACGATGCGGCACGCATCGACCGCAGGCTTGAACGCCCGACGACGGACTTCGGCGCGCAGCGGACCGAACAGCGCTTCACCGGCTTGCGTGACGCCACCGGCGATGACCACGACGTCCGGGTTGAAGATGTTCAGCAGGTTCGCCAGTCCGGTGCCGAGGAATCGTGCGGTGTCGCGTACCACCTCGGTCGCCACTGCGTCGCCCTGAGCGGCGGCAGCATACACGGTTGCGGCCGTGATCTTCGACACGTCTCCACCCACCAGATCCGGAAGGATCGACACCTGCTCGTACGACAACGCTTCACGCGCACGTTCGGCGATGGCCGTTCCGGATGCATAGGCTTCGAGACAGCCGTAATTGCCACATCCGCATCGACGGCCCGTCTGATCGATGGTGGTGTGCCCGATTTCGCCGGCCACGTCGCTCGAGCCGTGATAGAGCTTCCCCTCGAAAATCAGTCCGCCACCGATGCCCGTGCCGATGGTCACGCCAATCACATTACGCGCACCTTTGGCGGCACCGATCCACCATTCCCCGTACGTCGCGCAGTTCGCATCGTTGTCGAGAGCCGCCGGCAATCCCGTCAGCGCGGTTATGCGATCGCGCAGCGGAACATTGTGCCAACCCAGATTGGGGGCGACCAGCACAATCCCGGCCTCGCGATCGAGCGGACCAGGGGCGCCGATGCCGACTCCACGAAACGCGTCGCGGGTGACGCCCGCTTCCTGCATCGTGATCTCCACCGTTTCGTTCACCATCCGCGCCATGCGGGTGATCACGCCGTCGGCACCCTCTTCGGCGCGGGTCGGTTCGGAACGAAGGCCGTGCTGCTGCGAGCCATCAGCGGACATGGCGCACACCACGATGTTGGTACCACCGAGGTCGACGCCGACGATGAATTGGGAATGAGGCATAGCGGAAAAGATAATGGACCGGGGCCGCACGGCCATCGGTGTTGCCCATCGGCGTTGCCGATCGGCGTGCCGTCGGCGGCCTACGGATGCTCGCGTGACATGCCACCGCCGGCATCGTGCAGTGACCGGACCGCCTCGGCAACGTGCGACGCGGAGATCTCTCGCATGCATCGCCAGTGGCCGAGCGGACACTGCATCGGTCCGTGCGCATGGCAGGGCCGGCAGGGAAGTGACTCCACCTGCAGAATGTGATGGGCGTTGGCAAGCGGACCGAATCCGAAGGCCGGGATCGTTGGACCAAACAGCGCGATGGTGGGCGTGTTCATCGCCGATGCCAGATGCAGCGGCGCCGAGTCATTGGTGACCAGCACGCGCGCGCGCCGCAGCAGTGCGGCCGACGCCAGCAGCGAGAGTCGACCGGTCGCATCAACCACCGTGGGCCCTCCGCGCGCCGCAACGGACGCCGCAATGGCGTTGGCCAATGGCCGATCCGCCGGACCGCCCAGCACGACACAGCGCGGGATCGGTGCCGGCCACTGGGACACCAACGCCGCGGCCAGCGCATCAAATGACGGCCAGCGCTTGGTGGCCCACACGCTGCCTGGTGCGAGCGCGATGAACGACTCGTCGACAGGCACGTGGAACTCCGCAAGCAGCGCGTGCACCTGCGCGTCCTCCTCTGGACCCGGATACAGGGAGGGCCTGCATGGCGCGGAGGGGCCACCGTCCTGGCCGACTGAGGCAAGCGACCAGAGACGCGCTGCGTGATGTCGGGTGCCGTCAAACCGGACACGACGTGTGTACATCAGGCGCCCAGGCGATGTGTCGAAGCCCACGCGCTCGCGGATACCCGCAAGACGGGCCACGGCCGCCGTGCGCAGCGAGCCCTGCGCCAGAAACGCCCGCTCGGCGCGCGTCGCGCGCAGCAGACCGGCCACACGTCGCATGCCGGCGAGTCCACGATCGGCGCGGCGCTTGTCGAACACGATGACCGATGCGACCGCAGGATGATGAGCCAGAATGCCTGCGTTGGCAGGCGTCGCCACCACGTGAACCGGACCCTCCGCAGCCAGTCGTTCAAGCAGTGGCGTGGTCAGGATCATGTCGCCAAGGAATGACGTCTGCAGGACGGCGCTGATCACAG
Organism: Gemmatimonadaceae bacterium; assembly: GCA_017991005.1. Taxonomy (GTDB): domain Bacteria; phylum Gemmatimonadota; class Gemmatimonadetes; order Gemmatimonadales; family Gemmatimonadaceae; genus Gemmatimonas. The sequence continues at coordinate 4,141 of JAGNMU010000122.1, forward strand.
CGACCGTGTCCGTGCGCGCGACACTCAGCGGCGCCACTTGATGATGAGCACAGCGCCGGCGGGCGCCCCCGCTGCGGTGGAGTTGCCCGTCAGTATCCACCCGCCATCGGGCGTCGAGATCATGTGCACGCCCCGTTCGTCACCGGCGCGCGGAATCATCGCCTGCCACGTCGGCGCCACGGCCTCGGATAAACCGGTCAGTTGCACATCCCAGCCGCGTTCACCCGATACCGCGCCGAGCGCCACGTGGCCGCCGGTCGGTGTCGGCACCGACATCATGGCACGCGACTCTCCACTGGTGGGAATGCGTGACGCCTGCACCATCGCGCCCGAGGCGGACAGTCGCACGAACAGTCGTTGATTGATGGAGTCGATCGGGCTGGTGCCGTAGCCGGTGAGCAGGAACCCGCCCACGGCCGGGGCGATGCCTTGCCCGGTCGATCCGCTGAGCGACGCGTAGCGCTGCTCCCACAACAACGTGCCATCGAGGTTCAGCTCGAACGCCCACGGGGTCACCACGCTTGTAGCGCTACCGGTCGACATGCCCGCCGCGGCGATCCCTCGCGGCGTCACGCTCATCGCGAGTGCACGATCCGAGCCGGGCCCACCGATCCGCTTGGTCCATACTGCGCCGCCAGCTGCGTCAGTCCGCACGACAAACGCATCCTCGTGGTCACGCGCACCAGACTGTCCAAGCAGCAGAAACCCGCCGTCTCGCAGCAGCGTCATCGCCCACGCGCGATCGTCGTCGCGCGTGCCAAATCGGCGTTCCCACAGCGTCGAACCGGCCGAGTCGAGACGCAGCATCCACACGTCGGCATCCCCGCGCGTGCCAGTCGTCGTCGAGCCGATGGCGACGATCCCCCCATCGGAGAGTTCGTGCGCGTCCCAGAGGTAGTCATTGCCGTCACCCCCGAACCGCCGCTGCCGAACCACCGAACCGCCCGAATCGACCCAGACCAGCAGGCCATCGGTGGATTGTCCCGCGGGCGCCACATACCCCGCCACGAGATACCGATGTTGTGAGAGCTGACGCACCGCCGTGCCCGAGCCGCCAGGCGTCTCCGGTACCACCGTTTCAAAGAGCAGCTGGACCGGCTGCGTGCGCACGACGTTCGCTTGCGCGCCCGCCACGGAGATCGACGCGCTGCAGAGGCTGACAACGGCAGCGCCCAGCATGCGGGCGCGCTGCATCCGAACGCCCCCGATCGAGACGCCTGCGGCGCGCGCCACCCGCTAGTCGACCTGCAGCACCGCGAGAAACGCTTCCTGCGGGATCTCCACGCTGCCGACTTGCTTCATGCGCTTTTTCCCCTCTTTCTGCTTTTCGAGCAGCTTGCGTTTCCGCGAGATGTCGCCGCCGTAACACTTCGCGAGCACGTCCTTACGGAGTGGCTTCACGGTTTCGCGCGCGATCACCTTCTGACCGATTGTGGCCTGGATGGCCACTTCGAACAACTGGCGCGGAATGAGCTCCTTGAGTTTCTCGGCAACCTTTCGGCCCCACTCGTACGCCTTGTCTTTGTGCACGATCACCGAAAACGCATCGATGGCGTCGCCGTTGATGAGCATGTCGAGGCGCACCAGATCACTCGACCGGTACTCCAGCATCTCGTAGTCGAGCGAGGCGTACCCGCGGCTGACCGTCTTCATCTTGTCGAAGAAGTCGAGAATGATCTCGCCGAGCGGGAATTCCCAGTCGAGTTCGACGCGCACCGTGTCGAGAAATCGGGTGTTCTTGTAGATGCCGCGCCGCTCCATGCCGAGCGTCATGATCGGTCCGATGTAGTCGGCCGGACACATGATGCGCGCGCGCACGTATGGCTCTTCCACGTCCTGGATGACGACGGCTGGCGGCATCAGTGCCGGATTTTCCACCAGCATTTCGGTGCCGTCAGTTTTTGTGACGTGATACTCCACGCTCGGCACCGTGGTCACGAGATCGAGATTGTACTCGCGCTCGAGACGCTCCTGCACGATTTCCATGTGCAGCAGCCCAAGGAAGCCGCAACGGAATCCAAATCCGAGTGCGGTGGACGTTTCCGGTTCGTACTGCAGCGATGCATCGTTGAGCTTCATCTTCTCGAGCGCATCGCGCAGCAGCTCATACTGCGTTGTGTCCGTCGGATAGATGCCGGCGAAGACAAACGACTTCACTTCCTGGTAACCGGGCAGCGCTTCGCTCGCGCGATTGTTGGCGTCAAAAATGGTGTCGCCCGCGCGCGTTTCGCGCACCGAGCGGACTGACGCGAGCACGTAGCCAACTTCCCCCGCGCGCAGCGTCGGCGCCGGAACCTGGCGCAGCTGCAGATACCCGACTTCGTCCACTTCGTAGATGTTGTCCGAGGCGCCGAAGGTGATCTTGGTGCCCTTTTTCACTTCGCCGTCCACGACGCGGACGCTGGGAATGGCCCCGCGGTATTTGTCGTAGTACGAATCGAAAATGAGCGCGCGGAGCGGACCGTTGAGATCGCCCTTCGGTGCGGGCACCAGCGCCACGATCTGCTCGAGCAGCTCGGGCACACCCGTGCCTTCTTTGGCGCTCACGGACAGCACGTCCTCGGGCATGCAGCCAATCAGATCGCATACTTCCTGCCGCCGGCGTTCCGGCTCGGCCCCCGGCAGGTCGATCTTGTTGAGCACCGGAATGATCTCGAGGCCGGCGTCCATGGCCAGAAACAGATTGGACAGCGTCTGCGCCTGAATGCCCTGCGACGCGTCGACCACCAGGATCGCGCCCTCGCAGGCCGCCAACGAACGGGACACCTCGTACGTGAAGTCGACGTGGCCCGGCGTGTCGATCAGGTTCAATTCGTATGTCTGACCGTCTTTTGCCGTATAGCTCATGCGCACGGCATTGAGCTTGATCGTGATGCCGCGCTCACGCTCGAGGTCGAGCGTGTCGAGCACCTGCGACTTCATTTCGCGTTTTTGCAGCGTGCCGGTTTTTTCGATCAGGCGGTCGGCGAGTGTCGACTTGCCGTGATCGATGTGGGCGACGATGCAGAAGTTGCGGATGTGGCTGAGATTCAAACCGAGAACCAGGCTAGTAGGGACGCACAACGGACAGCCCTGAAAACTAATAGGGGAGGGGAGCAGATCCCGACCCCGGATCACCGATTTCTCGCGCGAGACCCATGTCCGGCATGGTCCCCCGCCTCCCACCGTGCCACTTTACGTCCATGTCCGCTCGCGCCGATCAGCTCGACCCCGCCGTCCTCGCCGCCCTCGGTCACCTCGAACTGGTGGCCCGATGGGTCGTGGACGGCTTTATCACCGGCTTGCACCGATCGCCGCGCAAAGGCTTCAGTGTCGAGTTCGCGGAACATCGCCCGTATATGCCTGGCGACGATCTGCGCTACCTCGACTGGCGGATTGCCGCGCGCGCCGACCGTTGGGTCGTCAAGCAGTTTGAAGAGGAAACGAACGCGCGCGCCGTCGTGGTGCTGGACACCAGCAAGTCCATGCAGTGGTCCGGCGATCCCGCCCGGCTCACCAAGCTGGCCTACGCCGAACGGCTGGTCGCGGCGATTGCCTTGCTGCTGCTCCGGCAGCGTGATGCGGTCGGACTCGTACGATTCGATGCCGGCCTGCGGAACGTCATCCGGCCGGGTGCGCAGCGCTCGACGTGGCGCCGTATCGTCGCCGCACTCGATGAGCCGGGCGGCGGCGAGTCGTCCGATGTGGCGGGCGCGATGATGCAGGCCGGGCGCATCGTGCGGCGCCCCGGATTCGTCGTGGTGATTTCCGACCTGCTGGTGGAAACCGACGCCGTGGCCGACGCGGCCCGAACACTGCGGGCGCGCGGCCACGAAGTCTTGATGGTGCAGGTGATGGACCCCGCCGAGCGCGATTTTCCGGAAGCCGGGGAAGCGCTCTATCGGGATCCGGAATCGCGCATCGAGGTGCCCGCCTCGCCATCGGATGTGCGCGCGTCGTATCAGGTCACCGTGCGCGAGGCGCTCGACGAATGGCGTGGGGCGCTTGGCCGCGCGGGCGCGCGCTACGCGCTGGCCATGACGGACGAGCCGTTTGGCCGTCCGCTTCGATTGCTGGTGGGAGCCAATGGCCGCGGAGCGATGATTTGACGTACCGCGTTCGCCTGATGGCAGCAGGGAGCGGAACCTGATGGCCTTTCTTGCGCCATTCATGCTCGCGTTCGCCGCACTCGCCGGTGTGCCGCTGCTGGTGCACCTGCTGCGACGCCGCGTGGGCCGCACCTATGATTTCCCCGCGGTGCGCTATCTCGCCCGCATGGAGCAGGAACACAGCCGCGAACGCAAGCTGCGGCATCGACTGCTGTTGTTGTTGCGCATCCTCGCCGTGATCGCGCTCGCACTCGCGGCGGCCCGGCCGATCGCCCGGCTAGCGGGACTTGGGCACGCGCCCGTGTCGATCGCCGTCGTCATCGACAACTCGATGAGCAGCGGCGCCGCGCCGGACGGACGCGTCGTCCTCGACGATATGCGCGCCGCGGCGCGCGCGTTGCTCGACGATCTGACGCCGGATGATCGCGCATGGCTGGTGACGGCCGATGGACGCGTGATCGGTGGCTCGCTGGCGGCGCTCAACGACGCACTCACGGCGCTCAAGCCGTTGGGGGGACGCGGGGATCTGCTGACCGCGACCCGACGTGGCATCACCCTTTCGCGAAGCGGCGCGCCGCGATCTCCTGTCGTGGCCGTGGTCAGCGATGGGCAGGCCGCCGCCTGGCAGGAGTTGTCGCTGACTGCCGGAGCCTCGGAGTCAGGAGGGCCAACGGCAGCAGGACCCGCGGCCGCAGCCGATGGCAGCGCCGATGGCAGCGCCGATGGCAGCGCCGACCTGAGAAGTACCGGTGATCCATTGACCGCGCGCACGGTGGATGCGGGCGACGTACCGGTGCGCGTGCTGAATGTGCCCGCGCGCAGCGTTCGCAACGTCGGCATCGTGGAGGCGCGAGCGGAGCCCGCGCGGTGGACACCCACCGGCAGCGTGTCGTTTGCCATGATTGCGGCCGACTCGGCGGCGTGGCGTGTTGCGCTCGATGGTCGGACCGTCGCTCGCGGCACGGCCGCCGCCGGATCCGCGACCTCCCCCTCACGCGTCACGCAAAAACTGGCGACCGCTGCGAACGGGTGGGTGCGGGGGAGCGTCGAGGTGGACGCGGATGAATTGCGCGGTGACGACGTGCGGTGGTTCGCCGTCCGCGTGGCACCGCCGCCAACCGTGGCGACGCGCGCCGAATCGGGGCCATTTCTGACCGCCGCGCTGGCTACCTTGGTCGACGAGAAACGGCTCGATCGTGGCGCGGAAGGATCGCGGGGCGTGGTCACGATCACCGGGGCCGATGCCACCATCGCCAAGGGGCCGGTGTTTCTGACCGCGCCTGCCGATCCCGTGCGAATCGGGGAGGCCAATCGGACCCTCGCTCGACTCGGTATTCCATGGCGCTTTGGCGCCATCGCGCGCGATCTCGTATTGGCCCGCGGCAATACATCGCTCGACGGGGCGCAGGTCCGGGTGCGGTACCCCTTGCAGCGATCGACGGCTGGTGCGGCGTCATTGACGTCTGACACCCTCGCCACGGCCGGCGGCGCCCCGTGGATCGTCTCGGGCGCGGGATACGTGCTGGTGGGGTCGCCCATCGAACCAGACGCGACCGATCTGCCGCTTCGCGCCGGATTTGTCCCGTGGTTGCTCGATGCCCTGTCACGACGACTGGGCGATGACGGACGGATCCTGGCGGCGGTGCCGGGCGCGCAAATCACCGATCACGATCTCTCCTCGGCCACGGCGTTGGAACGCCCGGATGGCTCGCTCGTTCCTCTGTCGGGGAGCCGATTGACGGTGCCGAACGAAAGCGGGGTGTATTTCCTGCGACGTCAGGCGACGCGCATCGGCGCCGTGGTAGTGAACGCCGAAGCGCAGGAGTCCGATCTGCGTGCGGATGCGCCCGGCGCGACCGGGGCCGCGTTTCGGTCGCGTGTCAGTGGTGCCGCCGTCGCGGTCGACTCGGTGCCGGCTGACTGGCGCCGGGACGCGCTCGATCAGGCGGCGGGTCGTTCGCTGCTCGCGCCGCTGGTCGCGCTGGCGCTGATGGCGCTCCTCCTCGAAGCGTGGTTCTCGCGCGGCACGCTGGCACCGGGTACCGCAACGGCGCGAAACGCGTCGTCCGCGCAGGCCCAGTCGTCGGCGCCATCGGCGCGTATTGCCTGAATTCCTCGAAACGCTGCGTCATACATAACTGATGGGTCTCCCTCGTCTCCTCGACGCCGTCGAGGCGTTGCCAGCTTTTTCCCGTGTGACCCGCGCGCTCCCTGGACCGGGGGCGTCACTGCGCGTGGGCGGGCTGGCTGGCAGCAGCGATGCGGTCTTTGTCGCGG
>JAGNMU010000123.1 GCA_017991005.1 Gemmatimonadaceae bacterium
TTTCATTGAGTCGTATCCGCTGTTCGGCCAGCAGTTGGACGACTACGATGATCTCTTCATCGAAAAGCTCCGTCTGCTGCTCGCGCTGCGGGAACAGGAGATCATCACCTGGGAAGGCGTGCACCGGCCGTCGATCGACGCACGCGGTGTGTATCCACGCCCGATGCAATCGCCATTGCCGGTGTGGATCGCGGTCGGCGGCACGCCGGCTTCCGTGATGCGTGCCGGGGCGCTGGGGCTCCCGCTCGCGGTGGCCATCATTGGCGGCGCGCCGGAGCGTTTTGCGTCGCTTGTGCAGTTGTATCGCGATGCGGCGCGGCGTGCCGGGCACGACCCGTCGACACTCCCTGTCAGCATCAACTCGCACGGGTTCATCGCCGATGATGCCGCGCGTGCGGCGGAGGTGGCGTTTCCTCCGTATCTCGAGGCGATGGGGCGCATCGGTCGCGAGCGCGGCTGGCCGCCACCGACACGTCGCCAGTTTGATGCCGAGACGTCGCCACACGGTGCGCTGTTCGTGGGCGGCCCGCAGCAGGTCATCGACAAGATTCTGTACGAGCACGAACTGTTTGGCCATCAGCGGATGCTGCTGCAATTCAGCGTGGGGCCGATGGCGCATACTGATATCATGCGCAGTATCGAACTCTTTGGTACCGTCGTGGCGCCGGCCGTTCGGAAGGCCCTCGCCGTCACATCCGCTCCGCAGACGGTATGAAGAAGACGTTTGTCGCCGGGGCGTTGCTGCTCACGTTGTTCGAGCTTGCCAACGTGTGGTTCATCATGCCGCTGCCATACAGCCAGCGGCTGCGCAGCATCGATGTTGCGTACGCGCTCTACTCGTGGCGATGGGCGATTCGCGGCGTGTCCGTGCTGCTGATGGCCGCGGGTGTCTTGCCGATGTGGCGTGCCGGCGTCGGGCGCCGACTGGTGGTGCTGCTCCTACTGCTGGCCGCCGGCGGTGTCACGTATATGACCAACATGGTCATGGCGGCCGATCGCATGTTTCTCATGCCGGCCCGTCTGACGATGGTGTCGGCTGCGGAGAACCGGGTCGAAAAGAACCGGCTGGTTGTTGGCGTCGAGATCAATGGCGATGCGCGCGCGTATCCGGTGCAGTACATCGGCTATCATCATCAGGTGCGCGACACCGTGGGCGGCGTACCGGTGCTGGTGACGTACTGCACGGTCTGTCGAACCGGTCGCGTGTTCTCGCCGGACGTGCGCGGCAGGACGGAGCAGTTCCGACTGGTGGGCATGGACCATTTCAACGCGATGCTCGAGGACGCAAGCACCGGCACCTGGTGGCGGCAGGCCAACGGCGCCGCGGTCACGGGCCCTCTCCGGGGCGACACGCTGCGGGAGATTCCCAGTCAACAAGTCACGCTCGCGCTGTGGCTGGAGATGCACCCGGAGACGCGCATCATGCAGGCCGATTCGGCGTTGCGCGACCGTTATCCCACGACCTTCGACTACGAGACAGGGCAGAGCAGAAGTGCGCTCACCGGTACCGATACGGTGCCCTGGCACGACAAGAGTTGGGTTGTCGGCGTTTCGATCGGCACCGATGCCAAGGCGTTTGACTGGCAGACCCTCACCCGGGCGCGCGCCGTCAACGACGTCGTCGGCGGCACACCGCTCGTCGTGGTGCTGGCGCAGGACGGCGCGAGCTCTTTTGTCTACGCACGCCCTGATAGCCAGACGACGTTCTCGATGCGCGGCGATTCGTTGGTGTCCGCCACCGGCGCGTATGGACTGAGCGGCCGCGGCGCGACGGGATCGCTGGTGCCGCTGCAGGCGTCACAGGAGTTCTGGCACAGCTGGCGCGAGTTCAATCCGTCCACGAGGCGGTAGCGGCACAGGCAACCCCGACACGCGGGTCTGGCAGGGGTGGACGGTGCCTTCCGGAGGCCGGGGGGGGGCGCCGAAAGAGACAAACGGGGACAAAGCGCCATCCGTGTGACCAAAAGCCCTGGGCGGCGCTTGTCCCGGCCCGATGACAGGTGTAATGTTCTCCTAGCGATACACGCGCTGGTCGCGTGGACAAGTTCCGACCGAAACGGGCCTGCCAAAGCGAGCGGGCCTTTTTTGTTTGTGTTGCAGTCACCGGGTGGTGACGACCGTCGTGAGGGTGATCACGAGTACGATGGGTCGGTTTCGTTTTGCATCAGGTCCCAGGGCCGTGCTCCGACTTCAGTACATCATTTTTTCAGGAGCATTACCATGCGTATGACCGGAACCGTGAAGTGGTTCAACGATGCCAAGGGCTTCGGCTTTATCACGCCGTCCGATGGCCAGAAGGACTGCTTCGTCCATCATTCCGCCATTCAGGGCAGCGGCTTCAAGACGCTGGTCGATGGTGAGACGGTCGAATTCGACATGGTCGCCGGCCAGAAGGGCCCGGCTGCCGAGAACGTTTCGCGCACCAGCCGCTAAGGCTGAGTTCATGACGCATCCGTCACCGCGGGAAGCGCTCGCGGAACGCGGTGACAGTGTGCAGTCTCAGGCGTTCCTGGCCACGCATCGTGGCCAGGCCGCCTTTGCACGTGAGTATGCACGGCTGATCGCTGCCATCATGGCTGACGCCACGATGATCGGAAAGATGGACCCCGAGCGTGTGCCGGTGATCCGTCAGTCCCCCGAGCGTGTGATTGTCCAGCTGGGACAGGTCGCGATGACCGTCGCCTGGCTTCGCAAGGGCGGAGAAAGTGCCGCGATCGGCGAACTGTTGTTCATTTACTGGAAGGGCACCATCGCGCCACGCGGCGGCGACCCGACCGAATACAATGCGCGCCGCAAAGTCGTTGTGCCGCCCACGATTCTGTGGGAGGAAACGCTGGTCGCGTTCGCCCTCACGGAAACTGCGTGGACCTGGCGTACGGCCAAGGGCGACGTGGAAGGCGTGACGTCACCGACGCTAGCCGAGCGCTGTGTGCGCCGTCTGACCGCGCTGCAGGACGACGAGACCGCTGTGCCCGTCGAATCGCTTTCACTCGTCACCGACACGATATGAAACAGGAAACACTCGAATTTGAAGGCGTGGTCTCCGACGTGCTGCCCAGCGCGATGTTTCGTGTGGGCCTCGACAACGGACACGAGCTGCTGGCCACGGTCGCGGGGAAGATGCGGAAGTATCGCATCCGCATTCTGGCCGGCGACAAAGTGACGGTGGAAGTTTCGCCGTACGATCTCGGTCGCGGTCGCATCATCTTCCGTCACAAGTAGCAGCCCCGTACCGGGTGATCACTCCCCGGCGCGATGGTCTCCGCCAAACAGATCGATCTGTGGCGGATGGAGCGGCAGTCCCAGTGATTGCACGACACGCGCGGTCCATCCGTGTCGTTCGTCCGGCGGCAGGTGGCGCACAGACACGTCGAACGCCGCAATCAGCTCGTCGATGATGCCATCGATCTCCTGCTGGAACCCGGGACTCACCGCACGCTTGCCATCGAAGGTCGGCGCACCCAGCACCGGCACCTTGAACAGGGCGTCGTAGCTCCGCACCCACTCGCGTACGAGCGCGTCCAATTCCACGCGTCGTCCCACCCGCGCCACCAGATAGGCGTAGTTGTCGAGCACGGAGCGGTCGCATATCACGACCTCGTTGCTTGCCGCCGCCGCGATTTCCTCGGCGATTTGGGTGTGCAGAATCCACGCCTGCGCATCGTAGGTCGTCCCCTCGTTGATCGGCAGCGGGCAGCGACGCGCCACCTCCTTCACGATATCGACGCCAAGGTCGAGGCGTTTGAGCTGGGCGGCCAACTCAAAACACAGCGTCGTCTTTCCGACGCCGTGCGTGCCCACAAAGGCGACTTTGAGCCGCGGCCGACCGGTCGAATCGGTGGGGAGGAGCCGTGAGGAGGCAGGCATGACTTCGGAGCGTAACCAGCGGACGGGCGGCGGGACAGGAGGCCCCCGGATCGCGAAATCTGCACATCGCGCTCCAAATCTATTTCAGCTTGAGTAGGGACAGGCCGACATTCACAACAGACGCCGACGCCGGCGCTTTGGCGAGGGGTGCGCCCCTCCCTCCTTGGTTCGGTTCATGTCCCGCCTCGCACGTCAGCCGTCCGAGCAGCAACCGCCTTCCGCGTCACCGATCCGCCCCTGGTGGATTGACGCGGCATTGCTGGCTGTGGCCATCGTTTCGGCCGAATTGCTGCTCCATCACGTCGTCGACTTGCTGGGCGCATCGCTGCCCGTGAGCGTGCGCGCATTCGCCAATGCGCTCGGCATGTGCATTCTGATTGGGCCGCTGTTTGGCTGGATGATGTATCGGCAGCGCGTGGACGCGAAGTTGGCGCTGGCGGCCGCCGGCAGTCGGTCTCGCCGCGTCCCGGGCAGTCCGCACCGTCGCGTGCGTGTTGCCGTGATGGGCTCGCTGGCGGTGATCGCCGCGATGGTCGTGGGACCGATGTGGGGATTGCTGGCCACCTCGACTCGCGCCGCCGGTGACGCCGCGATGCTGGATCTGGCCACCCAGCAACACGCGCTGGTACAACGCGTGGCACGATATGCCGTCAGTGCATCGATCGATTCGACCCGCACCGATTCGCTCGCGGCCACGGTGGTGCGGCTCAATCAGACGGCGCGTGCGCTGGCGCTGCAGGTCGATAGTCTCACCGATTCCGACCTCGAGGATGCGCGTGCGGCGCAGACGGCCGTCCACGCACTGGCCGGGCCGCGCGAGGCGCTGCTGCTGGCCGCCAACGGGCTCACCGCCACGTCGCTGGACGATCCGCGGCGACGTGCCGCGCTCGACGATGTCCAACACGCCGTGGACCGCGTCACACCGATTTCCAGCACCATCTCCACCCGACTGCAGTCATTCAGCGCGCAGCGATTGCGCCGCAGCATGCGTGGCGCGATGACGGTCGCCGCCTTTCTGCTTCTGGTGATTGCGCTGATCGCGGTGCTGGTCATCGAACCGGTGGTGCGATTGCTGGACCGGCAGCATCAAGCGATCACCGCGCAAAGCCGTCGACTCGATCTCATTGTGCAGAGCGCCGACCTCGGCACCTGGGAGTGGAACATCGAGTCGGGACACGTGCTGTTCAATGCGCCGTGGCTGGCCATGCTCGGCTACGCCGAGGGCGAACTGCCACCGCATATCGATACGTGGCGTTCGATGTCCCACCCCGACGATCTGGTGATGGTGAAAGCCGTCATGACGGCACATCTCAAGGGGCAAACGCCAGAGTATCGGTGTGAGCAGCGTCTCAAACATCGGGATGGGAGCTGGCGTTGGGTCATGGCCTCAGGGCGTGTGATCGAACGCGATACCAACGGACGCGCGCGGCGCGCCGTCGGCGTCCACCTCGACGTCACGGCACAAAAACATGCCGATGAAGAGCTGCAGCGGACCAGCGATCTGCTCGAGGAGGCGCAGGCCGTCTCGCGCATGGGCAGCTGGACCATCGACATGCAGACAGGCGAGTTTCAGTGTTCACGCGAGGTGTACCGCCTCTTCGGGCACGACGAAAGCATGGCTGGCCATTCGCAGGCGCAGCTGCTCGACGCGTTCCTGCCCAAGGACCGGCAACGACTGCTCGCGGCCGCGGCCCGTCTCCGAGACGACGGCACGCCGTACTCATTGGTGCTCGAGACGCGCGCCGCAAGGTCGACCGCGCGGTACATGCGTTCCGAAGGACGGGTGCGTGTGGACCGCGATGGACGCGTGGTGGGGTTGATCGGTACGGTCATGGATGTGACCGCAGAGATCGGGCGAGAAGAGGCGCTGCGCGAAGCGCAGCTGCGCGCGGAAGCGGCCAGTCACAGCAAGAGCGAATTTCTCGCGAACATGAGTCACGAAATCCGGACGCCGCTGACGGCGATTCTGGGATATACCGAAGTGCTTCGCGAAGATGCACTGGCCACGCGGGCCCCGCTCGAGCGGGTGCACTCGATCGAAACGATCCGACGGGCCGGTGAACATCTGCTGACGGTGATCAACGACATCCTCGACATCTCCAAGATCGAGGCGGGTCGCATGCTCATCGAGCACGTGCCGACGCCGTTGCCGCGTGTCCTGTTCGACGTGGACAGTCTGATGCGCTCCCGCGCTGCCGCCAAAGGGGTGACCTTGACGACCAGTCTGGTCACGCCGATTCCGGATCAGATTCTGTGCGATCCGACGCGTCTGCGGCAGATCCTTGTCAATCTCGTGGGCAACGCCACCAAGTTCACCGACGCCGGTCGCATCGACATTCGTGTTCGTGCCTGCGACGCCGAGGATGGGCCACGGCTGTTGGTGGCGGTCGAAGATACGGGTCCGGGCATGAGCGCCGAGCAAGGGGCCCAGCTCTTCCAGCCGTTCATGCAAGCCGATTCGTCGGTGACGCGCCGGCATGGGGGCACAGGGCTCGGCTTGGCCATCTGTCGGCGACTCGCACATCTCATGCACGGTGACGTGACGCTGGTGCGCAGCGCGCCAGACGAAGGGTCGGTCTTCGAACTGTCGTTGCCACTCGCGACCGCACCGCAGGCCGTTCTCGTTCACGATCTTCAGGCCTGCTTCGAGCAGGTGGTGACGACGGAGCGTCCGGCGAGTGGTGAGATTCGCCTGCCCGGTCGCGTCCTGCTGGTGGAAGACGGCGAGGACAATCAGCGACTCATTTCGTATCATCTGCGTTCGGCTGGCGCCGATGTCGTGGTCGCCGAAAACGGGGTACGCGCGCTGCAGGCCGTGGACCGCGCGAACGACAACGAGCGTCCGTTCGATCTGATCGTCAGCGACATGCAGATGCCGGAGATGGACGGATACACACTGGCAGCGACGCTGCGTGCACGCGGCGACCGGACACCGATCGTGGCGTTGACAGCGCATGCGATGGCACATGACCGGCAGAAGTGCCTTGACGCCGGCTGCGACGATTACGCGAGTAAACCGATCGAGAAGGCGGCGCTGCTTGCCGCGTGTGCACGCTGGATGCACCTGGCCACCTCGGAGAACATCTTCCCGGTGAGCGACGACGTGCTGCACAGCGATCTGCAGGATGATCCAGATCTGGGCGCGCTGGTGGCGGGTTTTGTGGATGCGCTGGGCGCACGCCTTGAAACGCTCAACGACCGACTGGCGGCCGGTGATCTCGAAGAAGTCGCCCGTCGGGTGCACCAACTCAAAGGGGCGGCAGGCGGTTACGGATTTCCTACGATCAGCGAAGCGGCGCGTGTGGTGGAGCAGGCGGTTCAGCTGGGCCGTGAGCCGACCGCGATCGCGCATGCGCTGGCCCTTCTCGAAGCGCGCTGTTTGGCCGCCCGTCGCGCGCAACGACAGTCTCTTATTACCGGCCGCGAGCCGGCGACACCATGAACACCAGCGAATTCTCGACGGTTGAACTCCTCGAGCGTCGCCTTGTGGCCAACGCCCGCGTCCTTGTCATCGATGATGATCCGGACATTCATGCGCTGGTCTCGGCGATGCTGCGCCCGTTGCAGACGACCGTGGAGATCGCGCTGGACGGTGCGGCGGGACTCGAAGTGATGACCGAGAATCCGCCGGACCTCATTCTGATGGATCAGGAGATGCCGGGGGCGAGCGGCACGGATGTGCTGGCGGTGATGCAGACGTATCCGGCGCTCGCTTCGATTCCGGTCATCATGGTCACCGGGAGCGAAAGTCGCAGTGTGTTGACGGCCTGCTTCGCCGCCGGCGCTGCCGACTACATTCGCAAGCCGTTTGTCGGCGCCGAACTGCGTGCGCGCGTGTCGAGTGTCATTGAGCGGCAGCGGATGCTCGTGCAACTCGGGCGCGCCGCACATCTCGACACGCTGACCGGGCTGCCCAATCGCTCGCTGCTCCAAGAGCGACTGCAGCACGCCATCGATCACGCCGCCCGCGATCCGGACTACGGATTTGCGGTCATGTTCATCGATTTCGACCGCTTCAAGATCATCAACGACAGTCTTGGGCACGATATCGGTGATCTGCTGCTGACCGAGGTCGCGTCCCGCCTGCGCGCCAATCTGCGGGCGACCGATTCAGTCGCGCGCGACAGCACCGGTACGACCGTTGCGCGACTGGGCGGTGATGAGTTTGTCGTCATTCTCGACGATGTGGCCAGTGCGGAAGCCGCCGGCGTCGTCGCGGAGCGCATGCTGCGTGTGCTGGAGCAACCGTATGAACTCGATTCACACAGCGTGCGGTCGAGTGCCAGCATCGGGATCGTGCACAGCAGTGCCGGATATACGACCGCAGACGACATGCTGCGGGACGCCGACATTGCGATGTACGAAGCGAAGGGCCGTGGCAAAGCCTGTCACGCCCTGTTCACGACGAGCATGCGCGACGCGGTGCGCCGACGCCTCGATACCGAAATTGCCCTCCGGGCGGCGATGGGCACCGACCAGTTCTTTCTGGTCTATCAGCCGATCGTGTCGATCGAGACACGGAACCTCGAAAGTGTCGAGGTGCTGGTGCGGTGGCGTCACCCGACACGCGGCCTGATCCAACCGTCGGAGTTCATTCCCATCGCCGAAGAGACGCGGTTGATTCTGCCGCTCGCCGATCAGATTCTTCGCACGGCCTGTCAGCAGTTTGCGGCGTGGCGCGCGTCGGCGCCGCAGCATTCGCCGGAGTACATCAGCGTGAATCTTTCACGCGTCCAACTGGCCGATCCGGAGCTGGTGACACGGACGATGCAGATTCTGGAGGAGACGGGCGTCGCGCCGACCCAGTTGCAACTGGAAGTGACGGAGTCGCAGATCATGCAGTATCGCGACATGGCGGGTGAGTTGCTGGCGGAGTTCAAGGCGCGCGGCATTCGCTTGGCGATGGATGACTTCGGGACGGGCTACTCGTCGCTCTCCTGCCTGCAGGAATATCCGTTCGACGTGCTCAAGATCGACCGGGCGCTGACGGAGAACGTGGGGCGCGCCGGCGGCTACTCGGCGTTGCTGCATGCCGTCGTCACCCTTGCCGACAATTTGGGACTGCGTGTGGTCGCCGAAGGCATCGAGACGCTCGATCAGCTGGTGTTGCTGCAAGCGCTGGGCTGTCCTGCCGGCCAGGGATATTTTCTCGCTCCGCCCATGGAGTCCCACGTGATCGAAAGCTGGTGGCAAGGACTGCCGCCTCGTGCTGCACTGGCCGCATGACCGATATCGTCCCGGCCACGTTGCAGCGTGTCAGCGCCGTCGCCACGTTGCCCGCCATCGCCATGCGCATCATGCGCATCGCCGATGATCCGATGGCGACCTCCGATGCCATGCACGAAGTATTGTCGAGTGATCCGGCGCTCGCGGCGCGTGTGCTCAAAGTCGTGAACTCCGCGTTCTACGGCCGACCGCGTCAGGTATCATCGACCTATGCGGCCATCCAGTTGTTGGGGGTGAGCGCCATCAGAAACATCGCCGTGGCGGCGAGTCTGACGCGGATCTTCCGCGGTGGGCGCAGCGTGGCCGGATTCGATGCGCCCTCACTGTGGGTGCATTCCGTCGGCGTCGGCGCGGCCGCGCGTCGGCTGGCCGAGGTGACCAAGTCGATTCCACCCGAGGAAGCATTGCTGGCGGGATTGCTGCATGACATCGGGATCATGGTTTCGATGCAGGCGTGGCTTCCCGAGTTCACCGCGGTCGTGGCGGCGACCACGGCCGATCCCTTCTGCGATTTCCGCGACGTCGAACGACAGATCGTCGGTGCCGATCACGAGCAGTTCGGCGCCGCACTCTGCGCCGAGTGGCATTTCCCCACGCCGCTGGTGCTGGCGTGTGGCCATCATCACGATCCGATGGCGCTGCCGGAGTCGGAGCGGGCGCTGCCGTTGTTGGTGCAGCTGGCGGACGTGCTGGCGACACGGGCGGACATCGGGTTCACGCGCACGGTCCTGGGACGCGTGGTCTCCCCGCAGCTGCTCGAGGCCGTGGGTGTGCGTGCCGTCGATCTCGAGCCGATCGAACGCGGGCTGACCGAAGACCTGACGCAGGCGATGCTGTTGTTCGCCGCCTGAATCCCGACTGGCGATGACTGGGCGGCGATAGGGCAGTGACGGGGCCGTAACCGGCTGGTGGGCCGGTCGACGGGTGCCGGGGATCAGACTAGAATCCTGAGGAGCGCTCTGTCCTCACTCCCGACCTGATTGAACTATGGCCATCGAACATACGCCCAGCCGTAACGAAGACGAGTACTTCGCCCGCGTGGACGCCGACCTGCGCAAGGAACTGCGCGCGAAAGCAGATGCCGAGCGGGCTCAGCGTATCGCCGCGGAACGCAACAAGTGTCCACGCGACGGTGCGACACTGGTCTCGCGCGAGTCCAACCACGTGGTCATTGACCAGTGCCCCCAATGCGAGGGGATTTGGCTGGACAAAGGCGAGCTCGAGATTCTCGCCGCCGGCAAGACGGAAAACGCCGGCTTCGTGGGTTCGTTGCTCAATCTCTTCAAATAGCGTCGGGTCGACGGTGACCGTTCGATGTTGAGCCTCGCGGCGGTCACTGTCATCAC
>JAGNMU010000587.1 GCA_017991005.1 Gemmatimonadaceae bacterium
ATCTGGAACGCGGGCGTGCGCTGCATGACAGTCTGCTGCGTCCGCTGTTCTTCGGCACGCTCAACACACCGCGTGCCAAACGTGCGTCGGCGGCGCGGATCTTCGGCGACATCCCCTTCCTCAACGGGGGGCTGTTCTCGCCGACACCGCTCGAGCGCAAACGCCGCACACTCCGCTTTGCCGACGACGCACTCACTGCGCTCCTCGGCGGGCTGCTGGATCGCTATCGCTTCACGGCGCACGAGGACTCCACGCGTTGGTCGGAAGCCGCCGTCGATCCGGAAATGCTGGGACGCGCGTTCGAGTCACTGATGGCAGACGACGAGCGGCATCGCTCGGGCAGCTACTACACACCGCCGTCGTTGGTGGAGCACGTCGTGCGCGATGCCCTTTACACCGCCATCCCGACGCTTCCAGAGGATGCGCTGAGCGACATGCCCGGTGGCGCGTCCGACACGCTTGTCCTGCCTGCGCGCGCGGCCGAACAGCTCGCGGCGCTCCGGATCCTCGATCCGGCGTGTGGATCCGGCGCGTTTCTGGTGCACATGCTGGAGCGACTCGCTCGGGTGTTCGCCCGGAGCGGCGATCCGCGTCCCCCACACACGCTTCGGCAGGACATTCTCACGCGCAGCATCTTCGGCGTCGATCGCAATCCGATGGCGGTGTGGTTGTGCGAACTCCGTCTCTGGCTTTCCATCGTCATCGAGTGCCCCGAAACGCGCATCGCGCACATCGCACCGCTCCCCAATCTCGACCACCACATCCGCGTCGGTGACACGCTGGCCGGTGGCACCTTTCGCTACGCGCCACATTCCGCACGCCGGCTCTCGTCCTTACGCGAACGCTACACCCGCGCCACCGGCGCGCGGAAACACACCTTGGCGGCGGCACTCGACCGGGAAGAACGGCTGCGAGCGGTCGCCGAATGCCGACGCATGCGCGACACCGTCCAGCACGAGCGCGCCGCACTCCTGACGTCACTCCGCACCAGAGATCTGTTCGGCGAACGCACCGCCCGGACACGTCAGCATCGCGCCAAACTGGCCACTCTCAAATTGCGGCAACGCGAACTCGATGCCCAGCAGCGCACGCTCGAACTCGGTGGCGCACTCCCATTTCGCTTTGCCGCTCACTTTGCCGATGTCGCCGCGCACGGCGGATTTCCACTCGTGATCGGCAATCCACCGTGGGTGCGCCCGCACGCACTCCCCGCATCCGAGCGGACACGCCTGCGCACCGAGTTCCGTTCAATGCGACAGGCGGCCTGGAAGGCAGGCGCACTCCGGGCCGGCGCCGGCACCGGCTTCGCCGCGCAGGCCGATCTGGCGGCCGCGTTCATCGAGCGGAGCGTGCAACTGCTGGCACCGGAGGGCGTGTCCGCGCTGCTGGTGCCCGCCAAACTCTGGCGCGCCCTCGCTGGCGGGGGCATTCGCGCGTGGCTGCATGAACATTCGCAGCTCCGTATCGTACGCGATTTCAGCGGAGCCCCCGCGCTGTTCGATGCCGCCGTGTATCCGTCGTTGCTGGTCACCCAGCGACGTGACACGCCGCCGCACGACCGCGTTCCCGAGGCGCCGGTGCGTGTCTCGGTCACGGGGGCGGAGGGCACCGCCACGTTTCGCGTGCCGCACGCCACGCTCACGCTCGATGGTGATGCCGCTGCACCATGGCTGCTGCTCGCGCCGCGTCGACGCGCCGCCATCGAACGGCTGCGCCTTGCCGGCCCAGCACTCGCCGATTCGGCGATCGGCCGTCCGCTGCTGGGCGTCAAGTGCGGCTGCAACTCCGCGTTTCTCGTCCACGCCGAAGAACACCACGATGAAACGGCGACCATCTGGACCGCAGGGCGGCAGTCCGTCATCGAACGTCGCCTGCTTCGTCCGGCGCTGCGAGGCGATGCGGTCGCGGGTGCTCCCCGACGCACCAACTCAACCGAAGGCGAGCTCCGCATCATCTGGACGCACAACGCCGACGGCGCCCCGCTTCGCACACTGCCGCCCCACGCGGCACGCTGGTTCTCGCGGTGGCGTCCACAACTCGAGCAACGACGCGACGCGCGTGCGCGCGTGCCGTGGTGGACGCTCTTTCGCACCGAGGCGGCGCGATACGAGGCGCCCCGCGTGGTGTGGGCCGATATCGGTCGTCGCTTGCGCCCGCGCGTGCTGGAAGCGGGCGACCCGATGGTGCCGCTGAATACCTGTTACGTCCTCCGCGCACCATCCGACGACGACGCGTGGGCCTTGTATGCGCTGTTGGATTCGACGCTGGCGCACGCGTGGTTCGATGCGCTCGCTGAGCCGGCGCGGGGCGGCTTTCGCCGATACATGGGATGGACGGTCTCAACGCTCCCCGTTCCGCGCGACTGGGCCAACGTGCGGTCAACCCTCGCGCAACTCGCCCGTTCCGCGCACGCCGCGCACGATCCACGCCCCGCAGATGGCCCCGGTGACGCGCGGTATGTCGACGCCCTCGCCGACGCGTACGGGGTTCCGATGCAAGAACTTGAACCATTGCTGGGAGACCTCCACGAATGACTGCCAACGCACCGTCAGATACGCCGCCGCGAGACGTGCGCCCGAGTGCTGACGCCGTGGAGTTCGCGCCACCCGCCGCCGTCCGGCGCCGAATCGCCTCCGCCATCATCGGACATGTCGACGCATCACTCGGCGACATCACGCTCCTGCCGCACCAGCAGGACGCCGTCGACCGCATTCACCATGCCCTGCATGACCTCCATGTGGCGCTGCTGGCCGATGACGTTGGCCTGGGCAAAACGTTCGTGGCGCTCGCCGTGGCGCGACGATATACCGAGATCTGCATCATCGCGCCCGCCGCAC
>JAGNMU010000588.1 GCA_017991005.1 Gemmatimonadaceae bacterium
GCAACGGAACGAACGGCGCCTGGGTACGCGTGAACGCGACCGGCGGAGATACCTTCTCGTTCTCGCTGACCGGCGGGTTGGGCGCTGTGGCCTACGTGCAGAATCTGACGGGCAGCGGCACCCAGGGTGCGATCTTTCTCTTCTCGGCGGCAGAGCTGAGTGGGCTCGCCACCAACGAATGTGTGATCAACCCGGCCACCAAGGCGTTGAGCGGGTCGTTCGCCGGTCTAGGCGCCGGTCAGACGGGCTGGGCCTACGTCGCCGGTTCCACCGGTAGCGCAGCCTTTCCGCTCACCACATTCAACATGCCCGAGGTTGATCTGGGCGTGACGGACCTGGTGGCGTTCCGGTCCACCACCGATCTCACCGGCACGACAACTCCCGACCGCATGCTGATGCGCCGCAACGTCAACTATCCCGTGTCGAGTGCGATCCCGGTGATCGATTTCGCCGGCGGCGTCGCGCCGGCGACAGCGAACATCACCGTCGCCAACGCGGGAGCAGACTTCGCGCGTGTGTCGACGTCCTTCCAGACGGTCAACGGTTTCATCGGTGGATTCCCGTTTGGTCCGCCCTTGGCCGTCGGCGGGGTGATGCCGCAGTACGGCGTGCCGGCCGCGCTTACGCAGGCGGGCGATTTTCACGTCGTCTCGGCAAGCAGCTTCTCGGGCGATGCATCGTCATTCCGCACCGTCATTCAGTACAATCGCGACCTGACGTCACGCACGATCACGATGGGGGGCACTCTCAATGTGCCGACGGTGACCGTCACGGGCAGCACGCCATATGCGCGCATCAAAGTGAAAAACGACTGGCAGGCCGAGTACAACGCGGCGGCGGCGGCGTCGATGTCGCAGAGCACTGGTACGCCGCGTTCATGGACGATCTCGGGCTCGCGTGCCTACTTCACCGGATCTGGCGAATACGAGTTCGAACTGCAGGATTTCAGCGGCGTCGCCGGATTCCAGAATATCTGGGGACTGGCGGCTGGAGTGTCGACGCAGATCAGCACCAATGCGTCCAACAATATCGGCACGATCACTGAAGGCGCGGTCTCCAAGAACGCGGCGCGGTCGCAGACCATCACGCCGTAGCGCAGGGTGAGTCCGCAGACGTGGACGCCCCTGTCGGCCAGCATCGGTCGGCAGGGGCCGTCGTCGGCATGGTTTGCCAGAACGCCCATCACTCTTTCGCAGGGACGATCAGCAATCATCCGCTTGCTCCGCCGCGTCGCGTTGCAGAACTTTCGGATGTGCCGACGCAGCGCGCGAATCGACCTCGACCAAGGATTGTCATGTCACGAGAACGTCGCACGGCACTCGCGCACCGCGTGCTGGCGCGCGTCGTGAACCGCGCGATGACCTGTGTGGTGACATGTGCAATGATCGGCATGCTGGGAGCGTGCGACGGTGCCGTCGCGGATCCTGCATCGAACCCGCCGCCCGCCGTGGCGGTCACCGTCGGGGACGCGAACGCCACCATCGCGCGCGGCGATTCGCTGTTCACGACGGTGTCGATTGTACGCGCGAGCGGGAGTTCATCGCCCGTCGTCATGTCGGCGGAGAATGTACCCGCGGGCGTCACCGTCTCCTTTCTGCCCACGCTGCTGCCGGCAGGCGTGACCAGCGCGGTGGTCGGGATTGTGATCGATCAGAACGCCACGACGCCGACGGCCGCAATCGTCATTCGCGCAACAGCAACCGATCAGCCGTCGGGCAGCGCCACCGTCGGGATCACCGTGATCCCACCGTCCATTGTGCTCGCGACCGGCGCCAGCTCCGTCACGGCAATCAGGGGCGGGCCAGCCGTTTCAACCACCGTGTACGTGGCGCGCATCAGTTCGGCCTTCGGCGCGATTGCGTTTGTCGCCGATTCGTTGCCCGCCGGGGTGACCGCCACATTTGCGTCGCCCAGTATCGGCGACCGTGCCACGCAAGCGTCACTGATACTGACCGCGGGCGCAGGTGTTGCCGTCGGGAGCTATTCAGTTCGGGTGCGCGCGAGCATGGCCGGTGTGTCTGACGCCCTCATTCGTGTGTCACTCACGGTCCTGTCCCCCGGCGACCGTGGCTTCGATCTGTCCGCCGTCACCCCGACCGTGGTGCTGCAAGCCGGGCAGAGCGCGACAGCGAGTGTCGGTGTTCAGCGTTTCGGAGACTTCACAGGACCCGTGTCATTGACGGTCGAGGGCGGACAGTTTGGCATCTCGAGCGGCACGGCGCAGAACACGTCGGATGCTGTTCCGTCGTCGCTCACGGTCTCAGTCAATTCGCTCGTGGCCGCAGGTGAGTACACGGTGCAGGTGCGCGGTCGCGCTTCCGATCTTGCAGACCGCACCGTGCCGCTTCGCGTCCGTGTGGTTGCCGGCTTTTCGCTCAGTGCGACCACGGTCACCATTCCGCGTGGCAGTGTGGGAACGAGCAGTGTGAGCGTTGTCCGCACCAATGGATATGCCGCCCCCGTCACCCTGACCGTGGTGAAATTGCCGGCCTATCTCAGCGCCTCGTTCAACCCTGCCGTCACGACGGGCTTGGCGAGCAACCTGATCATCACCGCGGCGCAGAATGCTCCGGCTGGCGCCACACAGGTTGAGGTACAGGCAAGCGGTCCGAATGCCGAAGACCGCACGCTGGTGATTGGCATCGTGATCCCACCATGAACAACGCCCCGCTGAACGACGGTTCGGCGGGGCATTGATTCACGATTCGGCGACGGGGCGCCGTGTTGGGACCACGGCGTTACACCGCGTCGGACAAACTCGAAAAATTGAAATCCTTCACGCGAAGCGAGGGCATGACCTGCCCTGCTCCCGTGCGCTCCGCCTTCCCGA
>JAGNMU010000589.1 GCA_017991005.1 Gemmatimonadaceae bacterium
CGGGAATACCACTCGCGTCGCGGCGAATGTCAGCCTGCGCAAGAATCCACCGGTACGATCCGTCTTTATGACGCAGGCGGAATTCCACATCGTAACGCGCACGAATGCCGGCGTGAAACTCGCTCGCGGCGGTGACGGCGGCGTGGCGATCGTCTGGATGCAGCCGATCGCTCCACGATTCGAAGACGTCCGCGAGCTCATGCTCGTCGAAACCCAACTGGCGCTTCCACTCCGGGGAGAAGTAGAGCTCGTTGGTCTGGAGGTTCCAGTCCCAGAGGCCAACACCCGCGGCTTTGAGGAGTCGCTGCGTGTGCGACTCGCTGTCTGTGTACATCAGCAGTTCGCGAGGTGGTGGGTTGCACGGCCAGCGCGCCGACGTCGGCGATTCGTCCCTGCAGAGAATGCCATCCGCCGTTGCGGAATGCCAGTTACGCGCAGATTCCGTGCGCCGCGCTCTCGCGGCGCGGCGAGCGGCGCGGGCCGGTCTGAGCCTATCGGCCGCCCGCCGCCGGCAGCGCGTCCACCAACGCGATCATCATCTTGCGGTGCGCATCGGTCGGCAAACGACCGATGCCGCCGCCGATGTTGTCGATCATGTTCTTGGCTTGACTGGTGGCTGGCGTCACGGCGGTAATCGCGGGGTGCGCGAGAATGAACTTGAGAAAGAACTGTGCCCAGGTGGTAGCATCGAATTCTTTGGCAAACTCCGGCAGCGGCGTGGTGCCAACGCGTCGAAAGAGACTCGTGCGGCCGAACGGTGCGTACGCCAGCACGCCGATCTTCTTCTCCATCGCGAGCGGCAGAATCTTCTCCTCGACGCCGCGGTTGTCGGCCGCGTAGTCGATACCGATGAAGTCGAGCGGCTCGTTCCGCATGACCTGCTCGAGCGCCGGGTACTGGCTGTCGCTCGTCGTCGTGATGCCGATGTAGCGTACGCGGCCGGCCTTCTTGAATTCGCGCGCGACCGCGAGTTGGGTTGGCGGATCGCCCATATTGTGCACCTGCATCAAGTCGATCTTGCTCTGCTTGAAGATCTCGAGCGAGCGCTCGATCTGCGCGCGCGCCGCCGCTGGGTCAGCCGCACCAGTCCCGCGGCCAGCCACGTTCACTTTGGTGGCCCAGAACATCTTGCTGGCGATGCCCATCTCATTCACCAGTTTCCCCGCGACCTGCTCCGACGCACCATAGCCTGGCGCGGTATCGAACACGCGCGCGCCGCGATCGGCCATGGCCTGAAAGACGGCACGGAGCGCGGTCACATCCTCCGCGCGCGCCACCTGCGCAAAGGTTGCCGAGCTGCCCAGACCGATCACCGGGATTTGCTCGCCGGTTGAGGGAATGGCGCGCTGGATGAGCTGCCCCTGTGCCAGTGCGTGCAGCAGGCGCGGTGTCAAACTGAGTGTCGCACCGATACCGGCCGAAATACCGATGAAGTCGCGGCGATTGATCATGAGCGTAGTCCAGAAGGTTGCGGCGAGAAGGGCGAGCGGGAACGCGCCACCGCCGTTCGGAGAAGATATTCGAAAATCGGCCGCCGGTGGCACTACTGGCGGCAGCCCGGTTCTCCGCCGAAGTTCCGCGCTGTCTCACCCCCCCCTTCCGCTGAGAGCGCCCCGTGTCGTACATCGCCGCCGAAACCCGCCTGCGTGAGCTGACGCCGGTTCCGCTCCTTGTCGGATCTCTCCTCGGATTGATCTTTGGGGCCTCCTCGCTCTACCTGGTGCTCAAGGTCGGGCTGACGGTCAGTGCGTCGATTCCGGTCGCGGTCATCTCCATCACCATCTTCCGGCTGCTCGGGCGTCTGGGGGGACGCGACGCTACGATTCTCGAACACAACATCGTGCAAACCGCTGGGTCAGCGGGTGAATCGATCGCGTTCGGGGTGGGCGTCACCATGCCGGCAATCCTGATCCTCGGCTTCGACCTCGAGATTGCCCGCGTCATGTTGGTCGCCGTGCTCGGCGGCATGCTGGGCATTCTCATGATGATCCCCTTGCGACGTGCGCTGATTGTAGCGCAGCACGGCGTGCTCAAGTATCCCGAAGGGACGGCGTGTGCCGAGGTGCTCAAGGCGGGGGCGAACGCGGAATCGCGCGCTGCCGCGAGCGACGCGGCGCGTGCGGAGCAAGAGGCGATGGGCGGCGCCGCCACGAGTGCACGCACGATCTTCACCGGCTTTGGCATCGGTCTCGCCTACAAGACGGCGATGTCGGCGTTCCGTGCCTGGAAGGACGTTCCTGAGAAAGTATTTGGCGCGCCGTTCACGGCGGGCTCGGTGTCGGTGGAAGTCTCGCCGGAGTTGCTGGGCGTCGGCTACATCATCGGTCCGCGCGTGGCGGCCGTGATGTTTGCCGGAGGTGTGCTGGCGTATCTGGTGCTCATCCCGATGATTGCGTATTTCGGCGGGCTGCTGACGGTCCCGCTGGCCCCGGAACAGACGGCGCTGATCAAAGACATGAGTCCCGGCGCGGTGCGCAATGCCTACGTGTTGTACATCGGGGCCGGCGCAGTGGCGGCGGGCGGTATCATCAGTGTGTTCCGGTCGCTCCCCACCATCTGGGGCGGACTGCGCGGTGGGTTGCGCGATGTGTCGAGCGCGACGGCGGCCACCGTGACGGTGACGGCGCGAACGGATCGGGATCTGCCTATCAAGATTGTGTTGCTCGGCATTGTGGCGCTGTTCGTGGCCCTGGTGGGAGCGAGTCCGTTGTATGTAGGTGGCACCGGGCTGTTCACCAGACTGGCCGCAGCGTCGCTGATCATGATTTTCGGCTTCCTGTTTGTGACCGTGTCGTCACGATTGACCGGCGAAATCGGCTCGTCG
>JAGNMU010000590.1:0-1591 GCA_017991005.1 Gemmatimonadaceae bacterium
GTTCGAGGCGGCCCGACCCTCCGGCAAATGTCGGCAGCCAGATGCCCATGGTCAGCGCGCCGAAGGCGACGAGGGCCGCCGGCGCCCATCGGCGACTGGCCGTAGCGCGGACGGCGGCCGCCGAGGCCACTGCGGCGCAGATCGCACCGATGGCGGTCGGCGCCAGATGCAGCACGGCGTGTGGCACTGCAGCGGAGATGCGGGCGACGAGGTCGAGCAACGCCAGCGGCGGCATGCTGGCATCGGCGATCACTCCGGAAACCGTCGGCCACGGTGATGCGACCAATGCGAGGAACAGTGCCGGCTGCGCGAACGCCACCAGCGGACCGGCCGCGATGTTCGACAACGGAGCCACGACACTCACCCGCCCGAAGGTCCACGCGATGAGCGGTGCCGTGACCAGTGTGGCGACCACTCCGGTCACGAGTTCGCGCACCGCCGTGTATCGCCAGCCGCTCAGCCCCTGCAGCCACCGGAGCGCGCGCCGAAGGCGCGGAGGGTGCTCGCGTGCCTCCGCAAGTCTGAGTCGCCTGAGCAGGGCGCGTGCGGCCACCAGCGCGGCCATGCCGCTGACGCTGAGCTGCCAGCCCAGATCAAGCACCACTGCGGGCTGCACCGTGGGGATCACGGCGCCCAGGGCGAGCGCCGTCCACGGATGCGTGGGTCGTTGCAGTCGCTGCGACAGACCAACCACCGCGAGCATCACGGCACTGCGCACTGCCGGTGGCGGCGCACCGAGTGCGGTGACATACAGCACGATCACCACGAGCGCCGCGCCAAAGGCCGCGGTTTGCGAAAGTCGCATGGCGCTGGCCAACGTGAGCAGCGAGCCGGCGATGATGGCCACGTGCAGTCCAGAGATGGACAACATGTGCACGAGCCCGGCATCGGCAAAGCGATCGCGCACAGCGGGATCGATCCCGTCCTGGTCAGCGATGAGGAGCGCACGCACAAGCGGCGCGTTTCGCTTGAAATCGCGATCGATGAGATCGCCCGTGCGTGCGCGCACGGCGCGCCGCCAGTCGCGCTCGGCGTGTGCAAGCGGAGTGATGGCGCCGGTGACGCGGAGGCCGCGTTCGGTGGTGAGCACGGTGCCTTGGAGTGACATCCACTGGCCGGCACGCGCACGACCACTGGAGACGGCAACCATGACCGGCACTCGGCAGCGCGAAAGCGCGCCCGCTGCGCCGCGCACCACGCCGCGGGATCGAGACGGCACGGACGGCGTGGCGACACGCGCACTGCGCCGGGTCCGACTCGCCGATTCACCTGTGCGCGAGCGGGCAGCATTCCGCGCTTGCACATGATCGTCAAAAACCGCCAGCACGGTACCGCTATCGGCCAGTACATGGGCCAGCGCGGTACGGCAGACGAGCGCTTCCTCGCGCGCCGCCCGCGCCTGCAGAACCCCAGCCAGCGAGATGCCGGCGAGGCCGAGGGTGACCGCCACGCGGTAGGCGTGCGCTCGGTCGCCGGTACTGATCACCCCGGAGACGACACCGACCGCGAGTGCGAGGAGCGTCGCCAGCGTGAGTGGAGACGACGACGGCGGCTCGATCGAGCCGAGCGCTGCGGCGACAATCCAGCAGAC
>JAGNMU010000590.1:1691-2819 GCA_017991005.1 Gemmatimonadaceae bacterium
CCCACGATGATATCGGTGGTGAGTGCGAGACCCGGGATGGCCGTGCGCAGTCGTTCCACGCACGCGAGATAATCTTCGCGCGAGTAGCGGCGCAGCATGCGCTTGAGCATGCTGGTGCTGCCCGACTGCATGGGCAGGTGCACGTGTTCGCACACCTCGGGCACTTCGGCCATCGCGGCGATCACGCGCTCGCTGAAGTCGTTGGGGTGCGGACTGGTGTAACGCACGCGACGAATGCCGTCCACCGCGGCCACAGCGCGCAGCAGGTCGGCGAAATCGTGCGTGCCGTCGTTGTACGAATTGACGGTTTGCCCCAGCAGCACCACTTCGCTCAAGCCCTGCGCCACCACCTCGCGCGTTTCGCGCACCACGTCGTCGAGCTTACGGCTGCGTTCTTCGCCGCGCGTGTACGGCACGATGCAATACGTGCAGCGATAATTGCAGCCGCGTTGCACGGGAATCCACGCCTTCACCCCGTCAAATCGCTTGGCGACCACATCTTCATAGTGTTCTTCGAGGTCGAAGTCGGTGGCGATGAATCGTTCGCCCGCGCGCGCGCCATCGAGGAGTTGCGGCAGTGCACGATAGCCGTCGGGCCCAACCACCAGCGACACGTGTTTGGCTGAGTCCAGCAGACGTGGTCCGAGGCGCTGCGCCATGCAGCCGGTCACACCCACAATCGAGCCGGCCTTCATGAAACGCTTGAGTTCACCAAGACGCCCGATCACACGCGTTTCCGCGTTGTCGCGAATGGCGCAGGTGTTCACGAGAATTACATCGGCGCCTTCGGGTCCATCCACCGGCGCGTAGCCATGTGCGGCGAGATTGCCATACATGAGCTCCGAGTCGGAGACGTTCATCTGGCAGCCGTACGTCTCGATATAGACCGTGGGCGCGGGTTTGGCCGTGGCTGTGCCTACGACGTTGAGCAGTGAATCGGGGGCGAGACTCATGCCATCACACGCGTCACGGGCGGATCTGCACGCCAATGCCGAGCAGCCACGCCTTTTCCTTGGCACCACCGCCAACCAGCGTGCGGTTGGCGCGCTGAACGGAGAGATCGAGCGACGCCTGCTCGCGCGCGATCGGGATGCCGAGTCCCGCAGACAGACGCGATTCGTTCACGAC
>JAGNMU010000592.1 GCA_017991005.1 Gemmatimonadaceae bacterium
TCTGCCTACCGGAGGACCGCCTTGGCGATCGTCTGCAGTAGCATGTTGCTGGTGCCCTCGTAGATCGTGCCGATCTTCGCGTCGCGGTAGAACTTCTCCACGGGATACTCGCGCGTGTAGCCGTAGCCGCCAAACAGCTCCACACACAGCGACGTGACCCGCTCGCACATCTGCGAGGCATACAGCTTGGCCATCGCGCCCTGACGGGCGATATCGTGGCCCGCATCCTTGAGACGGGCCGCGTTGTACACCATCAGGCGCGCCGCTTCGAGCTCCGTGGCCGCCTGCGCGATCTGAAACTGAATGCCCTGGAATTCCGCCAGCGACTTGCCGAACTGCTTGCGCTCCTTGAGATGCGCCACCGTGGCATCGATGGCCCCTTGCGCCACGCCGATCATCTGCGCGCCGATGCCGATGCGTCCTTCATTGAGCGTCTCGATCGCAATCTTGTAACCGGAACCCACCTCACCCAGCACGTGCGCATCGGGCACCACCACATTCTCGAAATGCAGCGACGTCGTGCTCGACGCACAAATGCCCATCTTGTGTTCCTTCTTGCCCACGCTGAAGCCGGGCATGCCGCGCTCTACCACAAACGCGGTGATGCCGCGGTAGCCGGCGTCGGGATTGGCATTCGCGAAGACCACAAAAATGCCGGCTTCGCCACCGTTGGTGATCCACGCCTTCGAGCCGTTCAGCGACCACCCGCCGTCCACCTTGTCGGCGCGTGTGGCCAGTCCAAAGGCATCGCTGCCCGAGCCGGGCTCGGACAAGGCATAGGCGCCAATGGTGCCGTTGCAGAGTCGCGTCAGGAACTGTTGGCGCTGCGCGGGAGTACCGTAGCGATTGATGGGATAGTTGACGAGTGTGTTTTGCACGTCGACTTGAATCGCCGCCGAGGCATCGATGCGGCTCAGCGCCTCGACGGCCAGCGTCACCATCATGAGCGAGCCACCGGCCCCACCGTATTCCTCTGGAACCTCGATGCCCATCAACCCCAGTTCCACAAATTTCGCCGTGACGGCGGGATCGATCTGACCGGCGTCCTCCATCGCGCGGACGCGGGGGCGCACATCGCTCTCGGCCAGATCGAGGACAGCCGTGCGGAACAGCTCCTCCTCTTCGGAAAGAATGGTCAGCGGCGGGCGGGCGAGGTCAGCTTCGATGCTCATGCGATTCTCATGACGCGGAAGTCCGGGGCAAAGGGAGTGTGCTTGGATTTACCGACGGGAGTGCCGAATGCAAAGCTGGTAGATTCCCGAAGATGAGACGATTCAGTGCGCTCCTCATTGCCAGCTACACGATGGCCATGCTTGCCGCCGCCGCCTTCCTGCTGCTCAAGGGAGACCGCAGCGCCGTCGGCATGCTGCTGATTTTCGGACCTCGGTGGGTGCTGCTGGTGCCGTGGGCCTTGCTGCTGCCCATGGCCTTGGCCACCTCGCGTCGCATGGTGCTCCTGGCAGGTGCCGGCATCGCGGTCACCGCGTTCGGCGTGGTGCTGGTGGAAATCCCCGCACTCCCGCCGCGGGGTGCAGCGCGTCTGTTGCGCGTCGTGACGTACAATACCGATCTATCCCGTTCCCTGGCGACATCACTCGAATCGGAGCTGGCCACCTGGGATGCGGACATCGTCCTGCTGCAGGATTGCCGGGGGGTCACGGCCGAGGCGCTGATGGCCATCGCCAAACGCGACGCCCGCTCGCGCGCTGATGTGCATGACCGGTTCTGCATGATCACGCGCCTGCCACTTGAAGCCGTGGAGCCGTTTCCCGATCGGCCGGGACGCGGGCAGGTGCCGGCCGTGCGCTACCGGCTTCGGGTGAACGGACAGCCGCTCGCCGTCATATCGGTCCACCTCTCGAGCCCCCGGCAGGAGCTCTCGGCGGCGCGCCATGGCGATCCGTCGCGCCTGGAAAACAGCATCCGGCTTCGCGCCACGCAGTCGGCGTTGCTCTCACGGTGGGCGCGTGGCAGTGGTGAGGACTACATAGTCGCCGGCGACTTCAACATCCCTGAGGGCAGCGGCATCCTGCGCGACGATTGGTCGGGGCTCCGGAATGCCTTTGGCGAACGCGGCTGGGGGATTGGCAACACCATGTTCGCCGGGTTCTACGGGGTCCGGATCGACCATGTGTTCACCACACCGTCCCTGACGCCGCTGGCCGTCCGGATCCTCAAGGGCTACCCCACGGAGCACCAGCCGGTCGTCGTCGACATCGGCAAATGGCCACTCCCCAATCATTGAAGGGCGGCCGGGTCTCCCGGTCGCCCTTTTTGTCGTTTCGTCCCTATTGTCTGGCCGTTTCTTATGGATGAGCTCGGCACGGCCCTTGCGGCATCGTCCAGTGTGTGCAGGATTGAACCATCCACGTAACGCGGACACTTATGCTACGTATCGCCTTCAGCCTCAACAGTTACGCGATCGCGCGCCGAATCGGCCGTGCGATTCGTGCCGTGGGCGTGATGGCATGCGGCTTGACTGTGTTGCATGCGTGCAGCGGTTCGGACATCAGTGCACCACTTGAACCAGCCAACGCGTCGCCGCTCACGCAGGTGATCGGGACGGCCGTCGTTGGTACCACGTTGGACGCACCGATTCGCCTTTCGGTGACCGATGCGGAAAACCGCGTGGTCGTTGGTGCCGTGGTGAAGTGGTCCACCAACGATGGCGGCATCCTGAGCGCCGGGCAGTCGGTGACGGACAGCCGCGGTGTCGCGGCGGTACGCTGGACGATGGGGACGGTCGCCGGACTGCAGACCCTCACGGCCACGGTTGCCGGATTGCCACCGGTGTTCTTTGGCGCCAACGCGGTGGCGGA
>JAGNMU010000591.1 GCA_017991005.1 Gemmatimonadaceae bacterium
GAACTTCATAATGCGGCGGTGTACGGATTTCCGAAACGGGAACGCCGAGCGCAATCGGTTGCGTTCGACTCAGCTTTCCCGAATCGCCTGCATCGGTGTGGCCCGATACACATCTCGGCTGGTGAGAAACCCGATCAGCATCGTCAGCGCCAGCATGCCCGCGCCAATGAGCAGGGTCGGGCCGATCGCGGGATCAAACGGATCCTCAAACACAAAGTGCGTGAGCCCCCAGGCGCCGGCGAACGCCAGCAGCATGCCCGTCAAGGCGCCAAGCACACCCAGTGCTCCGTACTCCGCCAGCAGCACCTTTGCCACCTGCGCCCGCGATGCCCCAAGTGTGCGCAACAGCACACCCTCGCGCAGTCGGGCGCGGCGGGTGGCGGCCACTGCGCTGAACAGCACCGGAATACCCATCCCCAGCGAGAAGATGCCAAGGAACCGAATCGCGAGAACGACACGGTTCACGATCGATCCCACGGTCTGACGCACCAGCGTGAGATCGAGACTCGACACGTTCGGAAACTTGCGCACGGCATCGCGCTGCACGGCCGCAAGCGCTGGGCCCGGCGGGACGTTCGCCACAATGACGTACTGCTGCGGCGCGCGACGGATCGCTTCGGGTGCGAACACGACGAAGAAATTGGCTTCGAAACGCGCCCAGTTCACCGTGCGCACACTCGTCACGACCGTGCGCACGGGGACGCCCTGCACATTCCACGTGACCGTGTCGCCCAGCCCCACGCCGAGGTCGCCCGCCAGATCTCGTTCGATGGACACGGGAAACGGCGCCTCAGGATGTGCAGCGCGGTCGGCGGCACGCGATGCGCTGTCCGGAAACCACGCGCCGCCAGCAAGTGTCTCGGAACCGACCAACGATTCGCGGTACGTCGAGCGGTACTCTCGGCGCAGCGCCCAGCCGGCACGACGGACCGCGGTATCAGCCATGAGCGTCGACACGTTGCGACCGTTGATCGCGTCGATGCGCATGGTCACGATCGGCGTGCGTTGCACCACCTCGAACTTGCCGGCGCGCAGCAGCGAATCGAGTGGCTCGGCCTGATCGTCCTGCACATCGAAGAACAGCAGATTGCCCGCGCTGCTGTCGGCCGTCGCCTGCACGCGGCCGAGCAGATTGGACTGCACCAGATAGACCGTGGTGAGCAGAAACGCGCCAAAACCAAGGGCCAGCGTCACCGCCCGGGTTTGGTTGGCCGGCCGATGCAGATTGGCCACACCCTGACGGAGCGTGAATGGCCAGGACGGGCGCGCGCTCTTGCGCGCGAGCGCAATCAGCAATGTCGCGGCCACCCAGAGCACCGCGACCGCTCCGGTGATGGCCGCACTGATCGCGAGACCTTCTTTCACTTCGCCGAGTCGAGCGATGATGATGGCAACCAAGCTGCCCACCAGCAGGCCATCCACCACGAGTCGGGCTGGGTCTTTCCATTCGCGCGGCAGCGCGGCGGGATCGGCGTCGCGACGAATGGCTTGCAGGGGTGACACGCGCCGCAGGGCCAGCAACGGACGCATCGCAAAGATGAGCGCGACCCAGACACCCGTGGCCAGTCCGAGCGCGAGTGGGCGCGGTTCGAGCGCGATCGTGACATCGATCGGCAAGAACTCCGACACCACGCCCGGCAGCAGGAACTGCACACCAACACCAAGGAGGACGCCGGCCAGCGCGCCGACAAAACCCATGGCGGCGGCTTGCGTCACATAGAGTGCCAGCACCTGACGACTTGTGGCGCCAAGGCATCGCAGCACGGCGACGGTGTCAATTTTGGCCGACACAAATGCGTTCACGCCGCTCGCGACGCCAATGCCGCCGAGCAACAACGCAATGAGGCCGATGATGCTGAGAAAGTCGGCCAACCGAACGACGGCTTCGGTGAAGTCGCGTTCCGTATCTGCCACCGTGCGCACACGCACGCGCGTGCGCGGCGCGGGCGAGGACAGTCCACTGCGCAGCGAATCCTCAATCACCGAGTCGGGAACGGTCGGCATCGCCACGGCCTGCACGCGCGCGGAGTCGACCGCGGCCGAATCTGGCACGGACGCGAGTGCGTTCACGCCAACCGGCGCGGCAGCGTCGGCCTGCGTGCTGTCGGCCTCTTCGTCCGGACCACCGCCCGGCCCGCTATCGCGTCCTTCGCGCGCCTCGTTCGCTTCCTGAATGGCCGCAGCGCGTGGATCAATGCGGCGGCGCAGGTTGCGGGCAAAGAGTTGTGCCTGGGATTTTCCAGCTTGCGTCGGTGGCAGTTGCAGCACGACATCGTATTCCGCGCGGCTGCCGAACTTGAGCAAACCCGTCGATTCGATCCACCGATCGGACACGTAGATGCGCGGACCGATGACCGCGGTGATGCCGGCATCACCCGGCACGTTGCCGAGCGTGCCGCCAATGCGAAACATGCGGACGCCGAGTCGCAACGAATCGCCGACGGCCGCGTCGAGCGCGATGAGCAGCGACGGATCCACAAACACCACGGGCTGCTCATGCACCAGGCGCCAGCCGTCGGCGGGCACGGTTTCAATGGCACCATAAAACGGGTAGCCGGGCGACACCGCGCGCACCTGCACCAATCGCGTGCCACCTGAGGGGGAGGCGAGCGCCATCGAGGCAAAGGTGGTGATGCGCGCATTGGGAACGCCCGCCGTGCCCAACGAATCGAGCAACGTGTCCACGACCGCTGGGAACGCGGCCCGCGCCTGCATCGCGATATCCCCACCCAGCAACGTGCGAGACTGATCACGAATCGAGCGCGTGATATTTCCCGCAAACGAATCGATGGCCACCAGCGCGGCAACACCAAAAGCAA
>JAGNMU010000593.1 GCA_017991005.1 Gemmatimonadaceae bacterium
CTTTCTTGAGTGCGTCGGGCACCGCTGTCGCCTTACTCCGCCCGCAGGAACCGCTCGATCAGATCCACCGCCCGGAGTCTGGTCAGCGAGCTGGCCCGGGCACTCACCAGACGCTGGGTCGTGCTGCTCAGATGCGACGAACTGGCAAAGCCCAGCACCTGGGCCACGTCGCGCACGTCATAGCCGGCATTTTTGGCCAGCTCGGCGGCGGCGAGGACCCGCACCAGGTCGATCACCCGTTTGAGGGTCGGCGCCTGTCCGACGGCAAAGCTGCGGGACAGGTGCTCGCGCGAGACACTGAGCTCGCGGGCCAGCTGATCGGTCCGCACCGGGCGGCCGGCCCGCCGGACCACGCTTCGCCAGACGGCCAATTGCAGCGGGGTC
Source organism: Gemmatimonadaceae bacterium (assembly GCA_017991005.1). GTDB lineage: Bacteria > Gemmatimonadota > Gemmatimonadetes > Gemmatimonadales > Gemmatimonadaceae > Gemmatimonas. The sequence continues at coordinate 385 of JAGNMU010000593.1, forward strand.
TCGAGATGCAAGGCGGCCGGTGGATCGGTCAGGGCGCGTTCGAAACGGGCTGAGAAGGCTCGGCGTAGCACCAGCTCACGCGCCACGGCATCATCGACGCCGTCGATCAGGATATCGGTGATACCCGACTCCGTGGCCCGCGCCAGCAGTGGTCCATCGGCCGGGAGCAACGAGGTCATGAGGACGAACGGCACGCTCTGAAAATCTTCCGCGCGCGCCAGCACTTTGGCCGCGTCATCACCGGCGCCGGCATCCACCAGAACCGCATCCACCAGCTGTTTGGTGAGCTGCTCTTCGAGCTCGGCCGCCGACTTGAGGGCAATGATGTGCGCCCGACGCCGCGGAAATGCCGTGCGAACCAGGGCGCGCGTGCGCTCGCGCTTGAGCAAGACGAGCACACACATGACACCAGCGGCGTCGGCAGTCTGGCGCGCGGCGGGCGTCATGCGTCCTGCCCCGGTGTGTTGGCGTGACTGGCGCGCACCATCTCGTTGGCGCGCGCCAGCACATCGCGGGCATTCGCATACGACACCATCTGCGTGGCCTCGCTGAACGTGGCCCACCGGCACGCGGTGATCCCCTCGGCGCGTTGCGGTTTCGTGCGCGCGTGCATCGTGTGCATCAGGTAGAAATGACAGACCTTGTGCACGAGCCGTCCGCGAAAGCGAAAGAACCAATCGATGGTTTCGATCTCGCCATCCATCTCGAGGCCATCGAGGCCGGTTTCCTCCTGCACTTCGCGCAGCGCCGCGGCGTCGGGCCGTTCGTCGGTTTCGAGATGTCCCTTCGGAAATCCCCAGTTCTGATAGCTGTCGCGAATGAGCAGAAAGAGCGTTTCGCCGTCCTGCACGCGATAGACAATCCCACCGGCCGATGTTTCCAGCCGCGCCCGACCCGTACGCGTGCGCGACGAGGGCGCGCGCTCCGGCGCACTCCCCTCGTCTGACGCAGCATTCGGGTCGGCGTGCTCGCTCATGTTCCCACGAGTTTTCCTGTGCCTTCGAGTGTCGCGCGCCCCTCGATGAACTGCCGCACAATCGGATCGGTGGAGTGCTGGATTTCGTCGACCGACCCCACGGCGCGCACGGTGCCTTCGTACAACATCGCGATGCGCGTGCCGACGGTGTAGGCGCTGCGCATATCGTGTGTAATCACGATCCCGGTCACGCCAAGCTGTTCGCGCATCCGCACCATCAGCGCGTCGATCGTTGCGGAGGTGACAGGATCGAGCCCCGTCGTCGGTTCATCGTACAGGATGTACTTGGGCCGCAGGGCGATGGCGCGCGCAATGCCCACACGTTTGCGCATGCCGCCCGACAACTCCGCGGGCATCCGTCCGCGCACGTCGGGCAGATCGACCAAATCGAGCGCTTCATCCACGCGCACGCTGATTTCCTTCTCGGTGAGCTCACCCTGCTTGCGGAGCCCCATCGCCACGTTTTCGTCGATGGTCATCGAGTCGAACAGCGCGGCAAACTGAAACACATAGCCGATCTGCCGACGCAGCATGTACAGCTCTTTGCGCGACAACCGATCGACGCGTTGCCCGTCGACCCACACTTCGCCGGAATCGGGCTCGAGCAATCCGACGATGTGCTTGATCGCCACCGACTTCCCCGTGCCGGAGAAGCCGATGATGACCATCGTTTCGCCCTCGGGCACCACGAGTGAGAAACCCTCGAGCACCTTCTTGGGGCCGAACGCCTTGTAGACGTTTTTGAGCTCGATCATGATATCACGAATATGATATGCAAACAGCCGGGGAACCAGCAGCCGGCACGACCGGGGCGACGCCCCAGGCGTCTGCCCCGGAAACAGAAAGAGCGGGACGCCGTGGCATCCCGCTCCTTGGTCCTGCTTGAGTCTGCCGCCTAGGCGGCGAAGCTCGAGAGGGCGCGTCCGACATCGCCCTCACGCAGCCGCTTGAGCGCCCGGTCACGCAGCTGGCGCACCCGTTCGCGGGTGACACCCAGCATGCTGCCGATCTCTTCGAGCGTATGCTCACGGCCACCCTCGAGACCGAAATACAGGCGCAGCACCTTGGCGTCACGCGGTGGCAACGTGGACAGGGCCTGTTCGATTTCGTCGGTGAGGAAACGATTCATCGCTTCCTCTTCGGTGTCCGGCATTTCGTCGGCCACGAATCGCTCGATCAGCGAACGATCGCCATCCGGATCCATCGGCGCATCGAGACGCACATCGCCCGTGTTCAGTGCGGCCAGTGACTGCACGACATCGACCGACAAACCGGTCACCTGCGCGAGTTCTTCGGGCGACGGTTCACGGCGCAACTTCTGCCGCAGGATTTCCGACGCCTTGATGATGCGCGACAGATCGGCGGTACGATTGAGCGGCACACGCACCGTGCGGCCCTGACGCGCCAGCGACGACAGGATGGCCTGACGAATCCACCACACCGCGTACG
>JAGNMU010000594.1 GCA_017991005.1 Gemmatimonadaceae bacterium
AGAAGATTGTGCGCCAGCGCGTGGCGTCGCCGGCGACCGCGGGTGCGGAAGACAAGACGGCCGCGGAGACATGCTGCGTCACACAGCGCGCCTGCGCATTCCACCGTTCGTGCGCGATGTAGACGCTCGCAGGCGTGGTCGTTGTATCGAGTGCGATACCCGTGACCTTGAGATGCGGACGGGTGCCGGCACTTCATGTCCATTCCGCCACACCCATCTCGGGGGCCGTCATCGACAGGCGCGAAACGCGAAGCGAATCCGCGGCCTTTCCGCCGGTGGAATCGAAGCGGAGACGGTAGAACGTTCCGGCACCGGTTACCAGGACAAAGCCGTCACCGTACACGGCAAGCGCTCCGGCGCGTTTTGCGCGAGAGCTGTCGGCAAGCCGTTGATACCGGAGCGCGATCGGCTCGAGCGCCGTGAACAGGGTCGCCGTCTGCGGCGTCGTCGGAGTCGCCGGTGTGGGCGTTCGCACCACGCCCAGCGCGACCAGCGCGATCGTCAGCGCCGAGAGCGTCATGGACCAGAGTGATGCACGTCCTCGCAGCAGAAATGGCGCAATGGCCAGCACGGTTCCCAACGCGATGGACAGCAGCGACACCAGTCGGGAGTTCGAGACGTCGGCGCGTCCGGCCAGCAGTGCGTAGGCCGACACCCAACAGATTCCCGCAATCAGCAGCGCCTCCAGCATTCTCAGACCGCGCGGCCGCGCCCCCAGCACGGTGACGCACATCGCGAGCACGGCGAACGCCACACTCCACACCCACGCCTGAATTTCATGGCGCGGTTCGAGCGACCACGGCGCGAGCCGACGCCACGCAAGTGTGGGGAGCAGATACACGACGCCCGCCGCGGCGATGTACCATGCCACGCGAGCGAGGTGCTCCCCGCGCCGCGGCGGCTGGTCCCCGGCGAACGTCAGGCGAACGAACGGAATAGTCGCAACTCCGGTGTGAGTCTGGCCGATCACGAGCACGCCGTCGTGTCTCGCGCCGCACCGGAGCGGGCCGGGGCGGCGGAGTGATACTGCGCTGTACAGGCTCGTGGAGGCAAGTGGCCGAGCAAAGCCTTGAGTTCGACGATGCGGGGTGGTTGTGTATCCCCGTATTCGCCGTCACCGTGACGGCCCCGCCCTAGACGCCTCCGCGCACATGACGTTCTGTCCATTTCGCCGCGCCATCGTGGCCTGCACCCTGTGTGTCGGCGTGGTCGTGCCAGTTGCCGCACAGTCCACCGGCGTGCCACCGACCGGGGTCCCGCCTACGGGCGTGACTCCACGCGAGGCGGGCATGGAACCGTCGCCACACATTCATTTTGCCCGCGGCCTCAAGCTGGACGGCCAGTTGGACGAGGACGTGTGGAATCTGGCCGACAGTGTCACCTCGTTTACCCAACGCGACCCACGACAGGGCGCGCCGGCCAGCGAGCGCACGGTGGTGCGGTTCATCGGGTCGCCGGAAGGACTCTGGGTGGGGATCTGGGCATTCGACCGGGAACCAGAGAGCATTCGTCGAACGCAGTTGCGACGCGACGCAGACTTGGGAGCCGACGATCATGTGTCCGTCATGCTCTCACCAACGGCTGACAAACGCACCGCATTTCTGTTCAGCATCAATCCCAACGGCGCACTCAACGACGCCGAAGTGCTGAATTTCGAAGGTGAGTCGCGCGAGTGGGATGGGATCTGGGACGGTCGCGCGCGCGTCACGGACGCCGGTTGGCAAGCGGAGATGCTGATCCCCTGGCAAACGTTGCGCTATCGCCCGATTCATGCGGACGAATCGGCGGATGGTTGGGACATCAACGTGCGACGCTACATTCGCCGCAAGAACGAATCGGCACTGTGGGCCGCCTGGAAACGAACCGAGGGGATCCGATTTCTCGAACGCGCCGCGACACTGATCGGGTTCAGAGAAGCCATTCAGGTGTTGGAGAATGGGCTGCCGCGGCGCGCCATCGCCGAAGTACGTCCGTACGCGGTGACCAACGGCGCTGTGACCGAGCGCAGTGTTGAAGAGGACGGCACGCTGCGCGCCATCAAGCCGGCGGGCGTACGCGGTACGGTGGGGCTCGACGCAAAACTGGCACCAACACCCACGCTGACGCTCGACCTCACCGTCAACTCCGATTTTGCGCAGGCCGAGGTGGACCGTCAGGTGGTCAACCTGACACGGTTTTCACTGTTCTTTCCTGAGCAGCGTCCGTTCTTCACCGAGGGCGCTGGCATCTTCGATTTCGGCCGACGCGGGCAGACGCAGCTGTTTTACAGTCGGCGCATTGGACTCGGCAGCGGTGGTTCGCCGATTCCGCTGCAAGCGGGCGCCCGACTCACTGGTCGTCTCGGTGCGCAGCAGCTTGGCCTGATCACCACGCACACCGGCGGCGAGGATCCGGCCACTGCGGTGGTCGGTCGCGTCAAACGCGACGTGCTCGGCCGCGGATATATCGGCGCCATGGGGACGCTGCACGCGCCACAGGGCGAAGCGCAGACGGCGGCCGGAGGGCTGGACGTCAATCTGCCGTACGTCGTGCGTGATCAAAATCTGGTGTTCATCGGCGCGGCTGCCGTTGATGGCAGCGCCACCAGCGGTGATCCGGTCTACGCGCGTGGCATGATCGACTTTCCCAACGACATCGCCGACATCGCCCTTCGCTTTGAGCGTGTCGGAGAGGGCTTTCGACCGGACCTCGGCTTTGTCCAGCAACGCGGGGTCACGCGTCTGAGCTGGCAGACGGAACTCACGCCGCGTCCCGACGCACTCGGTGCCATTGGCAAGCCATTTGCCGCGATGCATGTGCGCCAGTTCAA
>JAGNMU010000595.1 GCA_017991005.1 Gemmatimonadaceae bacterium
TGCTTGGTCTGGGTGGCAGCATCGGCACGCCGCCCGCCGGGATCACCGCCGAAGTGGTGGTGGTCGCGAGTTTTGAAGAACTCACGCAGCGCGCGGCAGAGGCGAAGGGCAAGATCGTGCTGTATGACGCCGAGTGGCGCGACTACGGATACAACGGTGCCTTTCGTCGACTGGGTGCGATCAACGCGGCCAAGGTCGGCGCGGTTGCGTCGCTCGCCCGCGCGGCCGGTCCGTACAGCATGCGCACGCCGCACACCGGCAGCATGTCGTACGACTCGACGGTGCGAAAAATTCCGCACGCCGGGGTGACATCGGAAGATGCCATGATGATCCGACGCATGATCGGTCGCGGCGACAAGGTGCGTGTCACGCTCAAGATGAGCGCGAAGACACTGCCCGATGCGGAAAGTGCGAACGTGATGGGTGAACTCCGCGGCCGCGAGAAGCCGGAGGAGATCGTGGTGATGGGTGGTCACATCGACTCGTGGGATGTCGGCCAAGGCGCGATGGACGACGCTGGCGGCGTGGTGGTGGCGTGGGAAGCCATTCGCCTGCTCAAGAAGTTGGGGCTCACGCCGCGCCGCACGATTCGCGTGGTCGGCTGGACGAACGAAGAGAACGGCATGCGCGGCGGCAATGCGTATCGTGATGCGCACAAGAACGAAGTGCATCAACTCGCCATCGAATCCGATGGCGGCGTGTTCTCGCCGACGGGTTTCGGATTCTCCGGGGCACCCGCCGCACGCACGCTGGTCGAAGCCATTGGATCGCTGCTGGCACCAATCAACGCGAGCACGATTGGCGCCTCCGGCGGCGGTGCCGACATCGGCCCCATCATGGCCACCGGCGTGCCGGGCATGGGTCTCAATGTCGACGATACGCGCTACTTCTGGTTTCATCACACCGACGCCGACACGCCGGACAAGCTGAATCCGGCTGAAGTGCAGCGCTGCGTGGCCGTCATGGCAGTGATGGCGTATATCGCGGCGGATTTGGAACAGGCGCTGCCGCGGTAAGCCACCTTCCGCAACCGCGGTTCGCGACCGTGCACGTCTGACCCCTGGAGGAATCATGCGCGTGACACTCGGCGCGTTCGTGCTCCCGCTGCTCTTGCTTGGTGCATCAAGCGTGAGCGGCCTCGCGAACGCGCAAACCATCGCGGCGCGCCCGCTGCCGGCAGCGGCCTGGACCTCGAGCGAATCGTTCTCCCGCGTCAGCAGCGTCAGAGAACAACGTGATGGTCAGCTGATCGTGCTCGACGAGCAGGAGATCCGTCTCTTGCGCGTTGACCCACGGTCGTCGCGGGTGACGCCGCTCGGTCGGAGTGGCCAAGGGCCGGGAGAATACCTGCTGCCGATCACACTCGTGGCGTTGCCCGGCGATACCACGATGGTGGTGGACATGAGTGGCGGCGGTCGCCACATCCTGGTGACACCAGCCGGTGTGTTGAGTGGGCCACTCCGCGCGCCACGCGCGGCGGCCTCCGACGTGTTGTTTCACACCACGCAGATTGCCGCCGATGCGGCGGGGCGGCTCTACGAGCTCGTGACACGCGTCCGCACGGTGGGCGGTGCACGCGTACCCGCAGACTCATCGGGCATTCGCCGGGTGGATCGCCGCACCGGTACGGTCGACACCGTCGGCGCGATTAGCCGTCAGGTGGTCTCCCCGTTGCGCGACCCGCCGGGTGCGACGAAAAACGCGAGCACCACGCAGGCAGCGCGCGCTGGGGGACCGCTGCCCCCCTTTGCCAGTGTCGATCAGTGGGCCGTGTTGCCTGATGGTACGGTCGCTGTCGTCAGCGTCCAGCCATATCGCGTGACGTTCTATCGGGCGAATGGCGCGCGCGTGGAAGGTGCCGTCATCCCGTTTCAGCCGGTGCGCATGAGCGCGGCGCTCAAGACTCGCTGGCGTGAACGTCGCAAGCAGCCGGTCTCCACCATCATGTACGGCGCCGACGGACGTATCTCCGCCGGACGGCGCATACCGCGATTCACCGAGCCAGCGGAATGGCCTGACGTTCTGCCCCCCTTTCTCTCCAACGCGGTGCACGTGGCGTCCGACGGAACCCTGTGGATCGAGCGTTCCTACGATGCGACTGGCGGCCAGCAGTTCGATGTGATCAATGCCAGCGGCACGCTGACCAAACGTGTGACGCTGCCGCTCAACACCAGATTGGTCGGCTTCGGCGCTCGCGCCATCTACACCGTGCGCATCGATGACGACGATCTCGAGTATCTGCAGCGACATCCGATGCCGTAGCGAGCGCTCTTCCTGTCATGGCGTCATCACCATCGAACGCATCGCGCTCTTGAGCAGTACGCCAGGCTCCGTCATGACATCGCCAAATCACCCGGGGAAGAGCGTCTTGGCGGTACCCGTCCACCCAAACGCCGATGCGCTGAGCGTGGTGCTGATCCCAGGCAACGGTCCCCACTCGCTACGCCATCCTGGCACGTGTGTGAGGTCCGGTGTGGTGATATCCACGGTGGTGCTTCCGATGAAGGCGGCCGTCGCGTAAAACGCGCCCGTTCGCGTGGGCTGCCGGTAGCGGCCGAAGTACGACTTGTTGTAGTCCGGCTGCAACGTTGACTGTACGCGCGCCTGATAGAATGGCGCCGCCTGCAACGTGAACGTGGTCGGAATCGTGAGCATCGGCCCAAACGAGAGCGACTGCGCCGTGGCATTCACAAACGTGTGGCTTACCACGCGGGTGGTCGGATCCGCCGGCGTGATCCGCGATTCGAACCGAAGACTGTAGACGTCGCCGGCCACGGCGGCAACCGGCGGCACCACCATGTAGATCCG
>JAGNMU010000596.1 GCA_017991005.1 Gemmatimonadaceae bacterium
TGCTCGAACAGATCATCCTGCAGGCCGACATTCTCGAACTCAAAGCCAATCCGTCGCGTCGTGCGGTCGGATCGGTCGTCGAAGCGCAGCTCGACCAGGGCAAGGGACCGGTCGCGACCGTGCTCGTACAGAACGGCACGCTCAAGGTCGGCGACGACTACATCTGTGGCATCTACTCCGGTCGCGTGCGCGCCATGCTCGACGAGCGTGGCAAGCAGGTGAAAGAAGCGGGACCAGCCATTCCGGTGCAGATCCTTGGCCTCACCGGCGTGCCGATGGCCGGCGATCAGTTGCTGGTGGTCGAAGACGCCTCGGCCGCGCGTGAAATTGCGCAGCGCCGTGAACGACTCGATCGCGAAGCCAAGAGCCGTCGCACCACACGCGGTGTGGTCTCGCTCGAAGACTTCATGTCGCATGCGTCAGCGGGCCAGAAGCGCCAGCTGCGCTTGGTCATCAAGGCGGATCAGGGCGGTCCGGCGGAAGCACTCGCCGACGCGCTGGGCCAGCTGTCCAATCCCGAAGTGCAGGTGGAGATCATCCACCGCGGCGTCGGTGCCATTGCCGAAAGCGATATTCTGCTGGCCAAGGCGTCGGGAGCGATCATCATCGGCTTCCATGTCCGGCCGGACAACAACGCCCGCTCGGCGGCCGAACGCGAAGGCGTGGATATCAAGCTGTACCGCATCATCTACGAGGCCGTCGCCGACGTGAAGGCGGCACTCGAGGGCATGCTGCGGCCAGAAGAGCGCGAAGTGGTGTACGGCGAAGCCGAGGTGCGCGAGACGTTCAAGGTGGCGCGTATCGGCACCATCGCTGGCTGCATCGTCCGGACGGGTATCATCAATCGCAAGGGACGCGTCCGCGTCATCCGCGACGGCGTGGAGATGTACGACGGTGCGATCGCGTCGTTGCGCCGCTTCAAGGACGATGTGAACGAGGTCAAGGAAGGTTACGAGTGCGGCATCGGCATCGAGAACTTCAACGACGTCAAGAACGGCGACGTGTTCGAGTGTTATCGAACCGAAGAGGTGGCGCGTACTCTCGATCAGGCTGCGAAGTCCTGAGGAGGCAGCATGGGCGAACCGCGGCGTCCTGACCGCGTCGCCGAAGCGATTCGCGAAGGCGTGGCGTCGTTCCTGTCGGACGGCGCCAAAGATCCGCGAATCCGTGGGTTCGTCACCGTGACAGCGGTCGACGTCACCCGCGACCTCCGGCACGCGACGGTGTTTGTCAGTGTGATGGGTGACGACGAGGCGAAGAAAGCCACGTTCGAAGGGCTGGCCAGTGTCGCGCATCATCTGCGCTCACTGCTCGGCAAATCGTTGCGCCTGCGCAATGCACCCGAAATTCACTTCAAGCTCGACGAGAGCATCGCTCGCGCCTCGCGCATTGAAGAGCTGCTCGCGCAGGTCCGCAATGAGCGGGAGTCGGGAAGCAGCGAGTGAACGGCGCGTGATGGGGCTGCTGTTCGTCGACAAACCGGCGGGCATCACCTCGCACGATGTCGTCAGCGTCGTTCGGCGTGCCGCGCGGTCGCGGCGCGTCGGGCACGCGGGGACACTCGACCCGTTCGCCACCGGCTTGCTCGTGGTCGCCATTGGCCAGGCGACACGTCTGTTGCCGTATGTGCCCGGCGAGCCGAAGGTCTACGAGGCGCGCATACGGTTCGGTGCCGAGACCAATACCGATGATGTGACCGGAACGGTGCAGCGCGAAGCACCGCCGCCCGCCGCCGATGCGGTGGACGCGGCCATCGTGCAGCTCACCGGCCATCTGGCGCAGGTGCCGCCGGCGTTTTCGGCGAAGCACGTCGACGGGCAGCGTGCGTACGTGGCGGCACGTCGCGGGCGTGAGGTGGCACTCGATCCCGTGCCGGTCACTGTGCATGAATGGAGCGTGCTCGCGCGCACAGCGGACAGCATCGACGTCCGCATCACGTGCGCCGGTGGAACGTACGTTCGTGCGCTCGCGCGCGATCTCGGTCGGTTGAGTGGCAGTGCCGCGCACTGCGAAACGCTGCGACGACTCGCAAGCGGCGACGCCCATGTGCGGGAGGCGGTCACGCTCGATCGCCTGGATCCCGGATCGATTGCGGACCGTCGCGTGCCCATGTGCTCCCCGTTGACGATGCTCGGCCACTTGGCTCATGAGCGGCTCGACGGGGACGGCTTGCGGGCCCTCTCCTATGGCCGTGCCATACCCGCCCACGTGACCGGACCGTGCGCGGTGCTCCTGAGCGGCGACGACGTCGTCGGTGTGGCGGATCGCATCACCGACGCCGAGGGTGTCGATCGCTGGCAGCCGCGCGTGGTGCTGCTCGACAGTGCAGCCGCGGCGGTCGCGCCCGCGTCTCGCGAGGCGTCTGCATGACCGAGGTGCGTGAGGTACTTCGCGGTCTGCCCGTCGACGGTCGCGGCTCGGTGGTGACCGTCGGCACGTTCGACGGCGTGCATCGTGGCCATCTCGACGTCTTGGCTCGACTGGTGGAACGTGCGCGTACGCTCGACCTGCCGAGCGTAGTGATCACCTTCGAGCCGCATCCGCTGCAGATCGTGCATCCGGAGATCGCACCGCCGCTGCTGACGACCTTTCGAGAGAAGCTCGAAGTCATTGCGCAAACCGGCGTCTGTCGGGCGGCCGTGTTGCCCTTCACCCCGTCGCTGGCCGCGCTCTCGGCGGAGGACTTCGTCGACGATGTCCTGATCGCCCGATTCGGCATGTGCGAACTGCTGGTCGGGCACGATCACGGTTTTGGTCGAGGCCGCCTGGGCGACACCACCGTGCTGCAGGCCATGGGGCGCGAA
>JAGNMU010000597.1 GCA_017991005.1 Gemmatimonadaceae bacterium
TGCGGCTGCTCGACGGATGCGGTCGCGCAGGCCATGGACGCGCGTCAACTCGAGGTGGCGAGTGTGGTCCCAGAGCTCCGCGACGCGGCAATCGCGCTCGCCATGCGCAACGACCGGGTCGCCGCCCGGGCCGAGGCGATTGTCGCGCATCCCATGACGGTGATACGCAATCGTTGTGCGTACCCGCGCGGTGGTGTCGCCGAGATTCGCCTGCTTGAAACGCTGGGCGATGTTCGTGTTGGTCCCGGCAGTGGCAACACGGAGACGCTCCCGCTGCACGCCTTCGGTGGCAGGCCCGATGTGGAGGGATGCCTCGTGCAGTCCGGGCCATCGCGCGTGCGGCATGTGCGACGCGAATCGCCACAACACTATCCCGATGACGATCTCGTGCGCGAGCATCGGGTCGTGGCCTGGGTGCCCGTGGTTCCCGCGGCGGGCATCATCGTGCTGGGCGCGCAGTCCCAGGAGGCCGACGCCGCTGCCGACCGTTCCGCTGCGCCGCCGTCGCCGGTGACACTGGAACAGGTGGATGGCGCGGTCCGCATGGACAACGGAACACTGCGGGTCGTCGCATCGCGCGACGGCGTGCGCATTGTGTCGCGTGGCGCTCGGCAACGGCGCCACGATGAACACGACGATGAACACGACGATGAGCACGACGATGAGCACGACGGCATACATGAGCGCACGACGTTACTCACGCTTGTCACGCAGGCAGATGCGGGTGACAGCTACACCGCCTCGCGGCGCGGCGAGGAGGAACTGCTCGAACTCCACGCGGTGCACGCCGGCGCACGGGGACCGCTGCGGGCGAGCATCCGGCTGCACTGGCGATGGGCGCGCGGATCTGAACACATTCGCGTCGAGACGGAGCTGCTCCTCGATGCTGGTGCCGACCATGTGCGGTGTGATGTGCGGGGGTGGAACGGTCGACACGATCATCGCCTCCAGTTCCGCTGGCACACCGATGTCGGTGAGGGCAACGAACAGGTGAACGTGCTGGCCGACGCGGCGTTTGGCCCGGTTGATCGCTCGACACGTCCGGCGCCCATCGGGCATGCGATTCCGCCCGAGTCGCCAGCGTCGACCATGCCGCTCCACCGGTGGCTGTCCGTGTATGCCGCCGATCGCGGCGCCACGGTGATCAGCGATGGCCTGGCAGAGGGCGAAGTCGGCGATGGGTGGATCGGTGTGACGCTGGTGCGCGCCGTCGGAGAACTGTCTCGATCAAACCTGCCCGAACGGCCGGGCCATGCGGGCTGGCCGTGTCCGATTCCTCGCGCACAATCGCGAGGACGCTTTGCGGCGCGCCTTGGCCTCGCGATACACGGACCACAGGACGAGCGCAGCCTGCGGCACGTCGAACGCACGGCTGATGCGCTGCTGATGCCGCTGGTCGGCGAAAGCAATCGCGATCGCACGGTGCGACCGCAGCGACTGGTTGGTCCGGAGTTGCGTGGTGACGGACTGATCGCGTCGGCGCTACGGCTTGACGACGCGAGTGGCCATGTGATGCTGCGTGCAGTCAACATCACGGAGCGCCCCGTGCGTGGCGCGTGGCGGCTTCCCGCAGGATGCTTTGAATGGCGCCGGACTCGCCTGGATGGGATGCCGGGCCTCCACGTGGATCACGCGTGGGTGCCGGTCGCCAGCGACGTGGTGTTCGACGTGCACTTCGATGCAGCGCCTCGCGAGATCGTCACGATTCAGCTGCGACGTCGCGATTCAGCGTGATCCTTGGCGTGATCGCTGACGCGGTTCGGACAACGCGTCGCCGATCAACGTACACGCCACCACGGTGGCGATCAGCAACACGCCGGGTGCCAGTGCAATCCACGGCGCCACCAGCAACCATTCGCGCCCGCCCGCAATCATGTTGCCCCAACTGGGCGCCGGGGGCTGAATGCCCAAGCCCAGAAAGGACAACCCGCTTTCCAGCAGGATGGCGTTTCCAACGCCCAACGTCGTGGCGACGACCGTACTGCCGAGCGCATTGGGCAACACATGCCGCCACAACACTCGCCAATCGGGCACGCCGAGCGCGGTGGCGCCCTCGATGAATGCGTGGCTGCGTATCCGCGCGACGTCCGCTCGCACCAGTCGCATCACCGACATCCATCCCGTCAGGGCGAGCACCGCCACGACGACGCGCAAACCCGGCCCCCACAGTGCGGCCGTCACCAACAGCAGCACCAGCCGAGGTATCGACAGCAGCGCGTCGCCGACGGCCAGTATGCACCGCTCCGTGAGTCCGCGATACCAGGCGGCGCAGGCTCCGAGCCCAACGCCGATCACCGCGGCAAGCAGCGAACCCAACACGCCTACGCCCAGCGAGACGCGCGCCGCGAGCCACAGTCGCACGGTGAGGTCGCGGCCGAACGCATCGGTGCCAAGCAAGTGCCAGTGACCACTTTTGTCGGTGGTCAGCGGCGGCGACAGTCGTCGTGCCAACACATCGCCGATGGCATTCGGATCGTCACCGCCAAACCAGGGCCAGACAAGCGCGCAGACGCACAGCGCACCGAGTACCACCACACCGGCCCGCAGCCGTCGATCACTCATGGCGTGACCGCACCGGGGTGCACGTCACGCGACGCGCGCTGATGGGGATCCAGTCGCCAGAGGACCACATCGGCCAACAGATTGGCGCCGATCACCACGGCGGCATACAGCACGGTGAGGCTGAGGACGACGGGATAGTCGCGCGCAGCAATGGCGGTCAGCATGGTGCGTCCAAGACCGGGCCAGGCAAACACCTGCTCAACAAACACCGAGCCGGCGATGACGCCCGGGAGCATGAGT
>JAGNMU010000598.1 GCA_017991005.1 Gemmatimonadaceae bacterium
GCGTACACTTATGTATGCCTCATGCCCGACACCGCCGACCTCGAAAACAAGATTTTCCACGCGCTCGCCGACCCCAGTCGTCGGGCCATCTTCGAGTCGCTCACCCGTGGCGAAGTGGCGGTCAAGGACCTCACGGCGCGCTTTGACATCTCGCAGCCCGCGGTCTCGCAGCATCTCGCCGCGCTCAAGGACGCCGGTCTCGTGAGCGGCCGCCGCGAGGGGCGCTCGGTCTACTACCGGGTCGAGCCGCGCGGCATGACGCCACTCATCGACTGGATCACACACTACCGCGCTTTCTGGCTGGAGCGCGTCGACCGCCTCGAACAGCTCCTGGAGAACATGGACCGATGAAACCGATCGACAGTACCGCCCCAGCGCAGACCCACACGCTGGCCTTCGAATTCGATCTCCGCCACCCGCCTGAAAAAGTGTGGCGCGCGCTGACCGATCCGGTCTTGCTCAGCGAGTGGCTCTTGCCTGTCATCGACTTTCAGCCCGTCGTCGGCGCCGCGTTCCTCTTCAAGACGCAGCCGTTTCCCGGCTGGGACGGAACGGTGCACTGCCGCATGCTCGAGATCGATGCCCCCAACAAAATCAGCTACGCCTGGACCGTGGGAGACATGGAGCTCGACACCGTGGTGAGCTTCACACTCTCGCCGACCGCGACCGGCACACATATGATGCTGGTGCAGTCCGGCTTCAAACCCGAGCAGAAGCAGAATTTCGGCGGTGCCCGCTATGGGTGGAACATGATGGGCAGCAAACTCATCGCGCTGCTGGAACGCGCGGCTTAGAGCATCGACCAACAACGATTGACCACAAAGCGTTTGACCACCAAGGCACCAAGGCACCAAGGCACCAAGGCACAAAGGCATAAAGGAAGAACTCCCACAACACGCCCTCTGTGCCTTTGTGTCTCTGTGGTAAATCCGTTGCAAATGCTCAGAGGATGCGCTCGATGACCGCCCTGTCAGTGACCCTTCGCGCCGCACTCGTGATGACCGCCGCGCTGTGCGCGTGCGCATCACCGGCCGCGAACGACAGTGTCACCGCCACCGTCCGTGACAGCGCCGGTGTGCACTTGGTGGACTTTGCGCGATTACCCACCGGGACAGGACCGGTGCAGCTCGCATCGCGCCCGTCGATCACGCTCGGCGGCATCCACGACAACGATAGCCTCGAGTTCGACGCGCGCGCCGCCTATCTCAGCGCGGTGCAGCTTGCCGACGGGCAGATTGTCGTCGGCGATCATCATCGACTCAAGTACTACGACGAGCGCGGGCAGTTGGTGCGTATCGCCGGGCGCTACGGTCTCGGGCCAGGTGAATTCGTCGGCATCCGTGAACTATGTGCGCAGACCGACAGCACACTGCTCGTCATCGACGATGCGGGAAACTGGAGTGTGTGGGATCGCGATGGACGGCTGCGTCACACCCAACCGCGAGTCGGATTTGTGCCGTACTCCGGATGCGCCGCCGAGGGCCGTATATTGGCGCGCGAACCTGGGATGGACGCAACACTGTCAGTGAAGACCCGTCGCGTGCTGCCGTACGCCGTGTACGGGATCGACGGCACGCTGCGGCAGTCGGTGGGATCGCTGGCCGCGTCGGAGTACTTCGGGCAGATCTTCTTCGAACCCAGTTTTGCGCTTACGCAGGGCGAACTGCTCATCGCCGATCCGCACGCATTCGAGGTCCGTTTGCAGTCACTTGCCACCGGTCTCACAACCACACGCTGGCGTGTCGAGAACGCGCTGCGCGAACTCACCGATGCCACGTGGGATAGCCTCAACGCCAGCACGGCGCCGAGGAACCTCACGGCGGCACAGCGCCAGCAACGGATTGCGCGGCTGGATGCCCTGGGCAAGCCCGCAACGTATCCCGCCTTCTGGAAGGTCATGCTCGACGCGCAGCGACGCATCTGGATCAATCCATATTTCGATCACCAGCGGTGGTTCGTGATCGACAGCGGCGGTGCACGACTGTCCATGCTGCGGTTGCCGCTCGCCGAATCGGCGCGCGCACAGATCGCCGGCTTTGCCGGCGATCGTGTGGTGGTGCGACGCGTCGATGCCGACGGCGCGCCCCAACTCAGCATCTTCGCCATCGAGACGCGTTAACCCGCAACTATCGCGAGGATTGGACGGCGCCGATCAGGAGCGCCGCTCGCTCGCCGCCCCACTGGCGCGGATGCGCGTCCACATGGTGCCGAAGAACGTCAGCACACCGAGCACCTGCAACAGACCCGCGCTCACCAACACGGCACGCCATGACGCCGAGGCCGCGGTGCCCAGGCTGAGCTCCAGCACGACACGCACACCCGTGCCGCCCGCGATGGCCCACCACGCGAACGCGGCGAGGCCGGGGCGAAAGACGATGTCGTCGGGCCGAGGACGCGGAAACATCCAGAGCGCGACACCGGTGATCATGAGCATCACAAAGCCCACCAACAGCGCGTGGGTGTGTGCACTGCGAATGCGCGGCGGCTGCCACGCGCCAAACTCACGCGCATACAACATCCACAGGCCAAGGAGCAGCCCGATACTGAGGAAGATCACGGCTGTCCTCAGGTACCGGCGGACCAACGAGTTCATGCGTGGTTCCTGTCAGGAGCAGAGCGCGGGTCGTGCTGGCTTCTCAGATTCGAGCTTGCCGTGCGTGCCGACGAATGTCAATCACGACATCGGCGTGCGTCGCCTCGCCTCTCCTGCCCGGATCGCGAGGTGCTCCGCATATTTCACGCACACCCCCACGCGACTCACTCACGGTCCGCCCGTCCGCCATGCACCAGCTTCGCA
>JAGNMU010000124.1 GCA_017991005.1 Gemmatimonadaceae bacterium
TGCCATGATCTCTTTCGTGAAGTCGCTGGCGGTCGAACTGGGCCCGCGCGACATCACCGTCAACTGTGTGGCACCCGGATGGGTGGATACGGAGGCCGTCGAACGACCCTTCGCCGGCGACGGGCGAGCGCGCATCGAGGCCGCCATCCCGCTTGGACGTGTCGCGTCTGCAGCGGATATCGCCGGTCCGATTCTCTTTCTGGCCAGCCCGTTGGCGCGCCACGTGACGGGCGAAGTGCTGAACGTCAACGGTGGCAGTGTCCTCTGCGGATAACGCCCTTGAGGACACACGCGTGACGCCCGCGATTCGTCCACCGGGAGTCGTGCTCGATATTGTGCGCACGTTGCGACGGGCGGGATTTGACGCGTGGTGTGTGGGCGGCGCCGTGCGTGACGCGTTGTTGGGGATCAGTCACCTCGACTGGGATCTCGCCACCTCCGCGACACCGCCGCAGGTGCGTCGATTGTTTGAACGCACGGTTCCGGTCGGCATCGAATTCGGCACCATCGGCGTGCTCGACAAGCACGGTCGCATGCATGAGGTGACGACCTTTCGCCGAGACGTCCAGCACGATGGCCGGCATGCCGTGGTGGAGTTTGGCGCGTCACTCGACGAAGACCTGGCGCGTCGGGATTTCACGATCAACGCGATCGCCTATGACCCCATCGATCGGGTTGTCCACGATCCGTTTGGCGGTCAGGACGATCTCGCGCGCCGACTGGTGCGGGCGGTTGGCGATCCGGATGCACGCATGCTGGAGGACCGGCTGCGCGCGTTGCGCGCCATTCGCTTTGCATCACGGTTTGCTTTTGAGCTCGAAGCAGCCACGTGGCAGGCGATTGTGAACAGCGCGCCCTTTTTGCCTCGACTCTCGCCGGAGCGCGTCAAGCAGGAGATCGAGAAGACGCTCGACCAAGTGCGGACGCCGTCATCGGCCTTCGCACGGTGGCGCGATTCCGGAGCGTTTGCTGCGCTCGTTCCTTCACTGGCCGTTATCAGCAGCGAAACCCTTGCGGCACTTGATACGTCCCCACTGCCCGGGCTCGCCGGCCGACCGCAGCGTCGGGTGATTCGCCTCGCCATCCTGCTGAGTCAGTTGAGTGGACGCGACGCCGCGGACGTGATGCGCGCGTTGCGGTTTTCCAATCAGGATGTCGCGTGGGTCAGCGACCTCGTCACGCGCTGGCATCGCCATGGTGAGGACCTCGCGCGCGCGCTCATCTCGCCTGTTGGCGTCTCCGAACCATCGCTGCGACGGCTCGTGTCATCGCTCGGGCGACTGCGCGTCGGCGCCTTCATGCGGGTGGCACGCGCACGCTGGTGTGTCATGCCGCAGGCGAACGCGCCGTCTCCCAAGCAGGTGCGCGAACTCCACCGGCGGCTCTTGCGGTCGGCCTTTCGCGATCCGCTCGAGATCGCTGACCTCGCCATCGATGGCGACGATCTGCGCAAGGCGGGTGTCGCGCCTGGTCGCGAAATCGGACGCATACTCGCGGCGCTGGTCGAGATCGTGCTGGATGACCCGGCGGACAATACGCGCGCGACCTTGCTCTCGCACGTGCCCCGGTTGCTGCACCCGCACTGACCGATACCGAGACGATGACGGACTACACGACGCCGGCGACCGATGTCGCCACACGATTTCACCGGGACACGGAATGGTACGTCGCCTCCGTGGACCGGGGATATCATCGGACCGTCGTGCACGCCAACAGCGAACGCGCGGTCGAACTGCTGCATCGACTGACGGCCCATCTCGATGCCATCGTCGACGTGCTGATCGCGTACCCGCGCGAGGGCATCGCATGGGTGGGTGCCATGCGCTTTCTACCGGACGTGCGGGAGACGATCGGCCGGCTGCGCTGGCCGCTCGCGGCGCACGGCGGCGCTGAAATTACCATCGCCACACCGGACGAGCAGATTTCGCTGATGCCAACGCTGGATCTGGTCATCTATGCGCGACGGGATGTGTGGCCCGCACGGCTGAGGGCAGAAGGCGTCACTGTGCGCGACAGCGCGCCGCCCGCCGTCTGGCGCGCACCCGCCAACCCGCCGGCTGCGCCTGAGCTGCGGGATGCGCTGGATGCGGCGGCGGCGCGACTCGATCTGGAGCGCGCGGAGTGACGCGCAACACGCGCAAGTCTGCCGAGCGCGTGGACGCAGCGTCGACACTCTTCGCGGCGCGTGTCGCCGAACCGCTCGCCTCGCGGCTGCGTCCCCGGTCGCTCGAAGAATATGTCGGCCAGCGACACCTGCTCGCGGTCGGCATGCCACTGCGCGAGTCGCTGACGCGTGGCATCGTCGACTCGATGGTGTTCTGGGGGCCACCTGGCGTCGGCAAGACTACCCTCGCTCGACTCTTGGCGCAGTCGGCCGATGCGGCGTTTGTCGCCTTTAGTGCGGTTAGTGACGGCGTGGCGCGGGTGCGTGAGGTGGTTGCCGAAGCAGAAGAGCGCCGCAGCAGCGGCCGCGGCACCATCTTGTTCGTCGATGAAATCCACCGATTCAATCGCGCCCAGCAGGATGCGTTCTTGCCGCATGTTGAGGCGGGCACGATTGTGCTGGTCGGCGCAACGACGGAGAACCCATCATTTGCACTCACGGGCGCACTGTTGTCGCGCGTTCGGGTGGTGGTGCTGCAGCCGATTCCCGCAGAGGAACTCGAAGCCTTGATCTCGCGCGCGTTGGCGGATCAGGAGCGCGGTCTTGGCGCGCGGCAGCTGCGTATCGCACCGGACGCGCGTCAGTTGTTGGCGGAACAGGCCGACGGCGATGCGCGGCGTACGCTCGGCGTGCTGGAAGCGGCCGCCGCTTTGCTCGATGACGGTGCGGAGATCGCGCGTGCGCAGATTGAAGCGGCGTTGCAGCACCGGGTTCCGCACTACGACAAGAGTGGTGAAGGGCACTTCAACCTCATCTCCGCACTCCACAAGGCGCTGCGCGGCAGTGATCCGCAGGGCGCCTTGTACTGGTTGGCGCGCATGATCGAGGGCGGGGAAGATCCGCGGTACATCGCGCGCCGCATGGTGCGCATGGCGATGGAAGATGTCGGTCTCGCAGATCCCAACGCACTCAGCGTCGCCATGACGGCCGCTGAGGCGTACGAACGATTGGGGTCGCCGGAGGGAGATCTCGCACTCGCCGAAGCGGCCGTCTACCTCGCGACCGCACCCAAGTCGGCGCGCGTCTACGAGGCCTGGTCGGCCGCGCTGGCGGCGGCACGCGAATCACCGGCCGCACCAGTGCCGCTGCATCTGCGTAACGCACCCACCAAACTCATGAAGGAACTCGGCTATGGTGCCGGGTACCAGTATGCACACCGTGTGCCGGACGCGTACGTGCCGCAGGACTACCTGCCGGACGTGATGGCCGATGCCACGTTCTACGAGCCTGGACCGTTTGGGTTTGAACGGGACATTGCGAAACGTCTGGCTTGGTGGGCGCAGCGACGGGCTGCGGCGACGGAGTCGGCACCTGCAGAAGGAGAATCGGAATGAGGCGTACGCAGTCGGCTCACGCAGCGCACCCTTCGACGCGCACCCATTGGCGGCACGCGCGTGCCGCGCTGGCGGTCGTGATCGCGATCACGGCGTCCGGCTGCGCATCGCTCGGGCGGGCGAGTTTCAAGGAACCCGTGGTGTCGCTCAAGGAATTCGTCGTCACCGGACTCGGGCTCACCGGCGGCAGTGTCGATGTCGTGCTGTCCGTGTACAATCCGAACGGTTACAATCTCGACGCACTCAAGATGACCTACCGCGTCGATGTGGACAGTATCCAGCTTGGCGACGGCGCGCTCGATTCGCGTTTCGTCGTCCCCAAAGGCGACTCGTCCACCGTGCGATTGCCTATCCGCTTCACGTACGCCGGACTCGGCGCAGCAGGGCGTTCGCTGCTCACATCGGGCACGGTGAATTATCGCGTGCGAGGCGACTTCACGGTGGCCACGCCAATCGGAAACTTCACCCGGCCGTACGATCGCAACGGACGCTACTCGTCCATCGGCGGCAACGGACGCTAGATTCACACGGGGCCACGCCGGCTCCCTCTCTTCCACAGGAATCGACACATCAGTCGCGAACCGATTTCCTTGACGGCGCCGATCGAGCGCGCCGTGCTGGTCAGTGCGCCCTCAAAGCGCAGCAGTGCCCGGCATCACATGGACGAGCACCTGGAAGAGTTGGCGCGCCTCGCCGACACGGCAGGCGCCATCGTGGTCGGCACGCTCACGCAGCAGCTCGACAAGCCGCACCCGGGCACCTACCTCGGCAAGGGCAAGGTGGAAGAGCTGCGCGAATTGATCACGTCGCTCGGCGCAACGTTGGTCATTTTCGATGACGAGCTGACGCCGGCGCAGGGCAAGAATATCGAGGAAGTGGTGCACACGCGCGTGATGGATCGTGCGGAACTCATTCTCGATATCTTTGCGACGCGCGCGCGCTCCAGCGAAGCCCGCATGCAGGTGGAAGTGGCGCAGTTGGAGTACCTGTTGCCCCGATTGACGCGCATGTGGACGCACTTGGAGAAGATGCGCGGTGGTATCGGTATGCGTGGCCCGGGTGAAACGCAGCTCGAAACCGACCGGCGTTTGATTCAGCATCGCATTCGCATCCTCAAGGAGCGGCTCGCTGACGTAGAGCGTGCCCGCGAGGTGCAGCGTCAGGGCCGCAAGACACACTTCCGCGTGGCGCTCGTCGGCTACACCAACGCCGGCAAGTCGTCGGTGCTGCGGGCAATGGCCAACGACAACCTGGTGTTTGTTGAAGACCGCCTGTTTGCCACGCTCGATCCGTTGACGCGGGAAGTCGAACTTGGCGACGGGTATGCGGCGCTGTTGACGGACACCGTCGGGTTTATCCGCAAGTTGCCTCACCACCTGGTCGCATCGTTCCGGGCCACGCTAGCCGAGGCCAAAGAAGCCGACCTGCTCTTGCATGTCATCGATGCCAGCCACCCCGCGTGGGAAGAACATCGGGATGTCGTCGATGGCGTATTGGCCGATCTGGGGCTTTCGGAGCGGCCGATGCGTTACGTGCTGAACAAGATGGATGCGCTGCCACCGGATCAGGTTGACGCGTTCCGGGCGCGGATTGGCAACCTGTCCCCAGGGTCAATTTTTGCGTCGGCGCTCGAGCCGGGAGGGCTGGACGACCTCCGGACAGTGCTGCGCGCGGCCATGCGAAAGCAGCGACCCGTGCTGGAAATTCGGATCCCTGCGGCGAACGGGCGACTCATTGCCGAGGTCCACCGCGAGGGGGAAGTGCTTGACCAGCGGACCGACGAAGATGTGTTGGTCGTTCATGCCCGGTTGGACGAACGGGCGATCGGGCGTTTGCGGCATGCTGGTGCCCGGATCACCGTGACCGCCGCCGCCTGACGGGGCGGTCCGGCAGCAAAAAAGGGCCGATGATCGCAAGATCATCGGCCCTTTTTCGGTTGGTGAAGTGGGCGCGCAGGGACTCGAACCCCGGACCTCTGCTGTGTGAAAGCAGCGCTCTAACCAGCTGAGCTACGCGCCCGCAACCGCGGACCATTCTGAGCGTCCGACAGCGGATCGGAACAGTAACGGTGACAGCGAGACGACGGAAGCCCCCGCTGTCGTGTGATGGTCCGGGTGGGACTCGAACCCACGACCGAGCGATTATGAGTCGCCTGCTCTAACCGACTGAGCTACCGGACCGCTCGCGGGGGCCGACGCCGTCCCCGCTCCCTCTCAATCTGGCGACACGTCCTGACTTTCCGCGAGATGCTGATCGTACGCCTCGAGCACTTCATCCGCGGAGACTGTTGCCGCTCCAAGTTTCCCCACTTCCACGCCCGCCGCGAAGTTCGCCACGATGGCGGCTTCCAGCGCGCTTGCGCCGGCAGCCAGCATGGTCGCGAGATAGGCGGTCACGGTGTCGCCGGCGCCCACCACGTCGTACACCTCTCTGGCGGTCGTGGGGACGCGATGGACGACGCCATCGGCTGATACCAACGCCATCCCATGTTCGCCGAGCGTCAGCAGCAGGTGGTCCACGCCAAGACGGGCGAACGTGGTTGGCAGAGCGGCCGGGTGTTCAAGATCGACGGCGGCGCCGAGCGCACTCTCGAGCTCTCGCCGGTTCGGTTTGAACACGGTCGCACCGCGATAGGCAAAGAAGTTGCGGAATTTCGGA
Source organism: Gemmatimonadaceae bacterium (assembly GCA_017991005.1). GTDB lineage: Bacteria > Gemmatimonadota > Gemmatimonadetes > Gemmatimonadales > Gemmatimonadaceae > Gemmatimonas. The sequence goes on from JAGNMU010000124.1 coordinate 6,157, forward strand.
TCGACGACCACCGGCAGGCCGCGGGCGGTCGCCAACGCGATGGCGCCCTCGATGACCGCTGGGACGAGCACCCCTTTGTTGTAGTCCTCAAACACCATGGCCGTCGCATCGGGCAGTGCCTGCTCGATTGCCGCCAGCACGCGTGCAATCTCGTCCGGGGTCAGGTCGGCGTCCTCTTCTTCATCGAAGCGCACCAACTGCTGGGACCTCGCCATGACGCGCGTCTTGGTGGTCGTTGGCCGCGCCACGGTGACCAGCGATCGGGATCGCATGCGTCCCGTGTCAAGCGCGGTGCGCAAGGTGGCACCCGCGGTATCGTTTCCCACGACAGCCACCAGATCGCAGCCAGCACCGAGCGCCGCGACGTTTTGGGCAACATTCGCGGCCCCGCCCAGCGCCAGCTTGCGCTCCCGAACGCGCACCACCGGCACCGGCGCCTCAGGAGAGATGCGATCGACGTCGCCACGCAGATAGACATCGAGCATGGCGTCACCGATGATGACCACGTGCTGCCGGGCGGCGGCGGCAAGCAGTGCCACCAGTCGTGCGCGCGAGATACTGGGCGGTGAAGAGACGGTCATGGGATGTCAAACTAAGCCGTCGGTCGGTCCTTGGGCAGGCAAATCGGGTCGCCGTCTCTCCTGCACGCGCGTTAGCTTCTCGCGCTGTGACAGCCACGATCGAGTCCACCCCGCCGCAGCGGATCTCGCGCTCTCCGCTCGCGGTGTTGGCGTTGTCCGTGCTTGGTATCTCGTTTGCCGCACCGCTGGTGCGTTTGTCCGATGCCCCCGCGCTGGTCATTGCCGCGTGGCGACTCGGATTCTCGCTGTGCCTGATCGCCATCGCCTTGCTGGTCACGGGCCAATGGCGGGACTGGCGCCGACTCTCTCGACGCGATGTGTGGCTGTCGGTCGCCGCGGGCCTCCTGCTCTCGCTCCACTTCTGGAGTTGGAACGCGTCGCTGCGCTACACCACCGTCGCCGCCTCCGTCTCGTTGGTCAACCTGCAGCCGGTGATCATCGCGATCGTCTCGGCACGCTGGCTGCATGAGCGGGCCTCGAGCGGCCAGTGGATTGGCATCGCCATTGCCGTGATCGGTGCGCTGATCGTAGGGCTCGCCGATGTCCCGGGTGGAGTGAGCGGCATTGCGTCCGCGTTGGCCGGCGGTGCCGCAGACGATGGCGGGCGCATGCGCGCATTGTTCGGCGATCTGCTGGCCTGCATCGGTGCGATCACTGCCGCGTTTTATTACCTGATCGGGCGCCGAGTGCGTCAGATGCTCGCGCTCTGGCCGTATGTGGGCCTGGTGTACGGTGCGGCATTCGTTGGCTGCGTCGCAATGGCGCTGCTGACCGGAGCCACGTTGGCACCACAACCGCCGCGTGAATTGGCAATTTTCGCCGGGCTTGCGCTCGGCCCCATGTTGCTCGGCCACACCGGCATGAACTGGGCGTTGGGCCACCTCCCGGCGTATGTGGTCAACCTGACGACACTCGGCGAGCCGATCGGGGCCACCGTAATCGCGGCCCTGTTGCCGGGCATTGCTGAGGTTCCAGGCCCCGGTACGGTCGTGGGGGGAGCGATGGTCCTCGCTGGCGTCTTTCTGGCCGCCCGAAAGGCGTAGGGCGTTATGTTTCAAAGGAGATGCATTCCATCGCCTTTGACTCTTCGCTGCCGACGTCGCCCGTAGCCTTCGGACCGCCTGATTCGACCACCTCGCTCGATGTGATCGTGACGCGCGGTGACGTGGTGGAATCGCGACATCGTGTGCACGCAGCCGTCGTCGATGCGCGCGGACAGTTGTTGCGCGCCGCGCGCGATCCTCACTTGCCGGTCTGGTGGCGGTCCTGCGCCAAACCGTTTCAGGTGCTTCCCATGGTCGAGCGGGGTGACTTCGGCCGATTGGGGTGGGGCGTTGACGAACTGGCCCTCGCCTGCGCGTCGCATGGCGGGGAGCCCGAACATGTGGCCATTGCGAGCGCCATGCTGACCCGTATCGGGCTCGAAGAGGGTGACCTCGCCTGCGGACCACATGAGCCGCTGTCGGCGCGTGGCGCCCGATTGCTGCGCGAAAGCGGGCAACGTATCACCCGACTGCACAACAACTGTTCGGGCAAACATGCCGCGATGCTTGCCCGCGCCGTGTTGGAACACTGGCCGACGGTCGGCTACGAACGACACGATCATCGCGTCCAGCTGGCGGCGCGCGCCGCCGTCAGTACCTGGACGGGTGTGCCGTACGAGGCGCTGGCCCTTGCCGTCGATGGATGCGGCGTCACCGTGTTCGGCGTACCGCTGGCGAACATGGCGCTCTCGTATGCGCGCCTCGTCGCGGCGGCCACGCGTGGCGATGCGGCACCGCAACAGATCGTCTCGGCGATGACGGCCAATCCGTTTCTCGTCGGCGGGACCGATCGCTTCGACACATTGCTGATGACCGCGTGTGGCGGCCGGGTCTTGTGCAAGATCGGCGCGGAAGGGGTGCACACGTTGGCGGTGGTCGATCGGGGAATCGGGATCGCGCTCAAGGTCGAAGACGGTGGGCAACGGGCGCAGTATCCGGCGGTTCTGGCACTGCTCGACCTGTTGGGCGAGCTACCGCATGAACTTCCCGAACCGCTGCGAGAGCTGACCGGTCGCTTGGTCCGCAACACACGAGGGGAGATTGTCGGTGAGCTCCGGATCAGTGCACTCGGCGTGGGCGCGCTTTCCGGGAGCCACGTGGAATCGACGCACGACGGGTCCGGGGGGAGCACCGCGTGAACGACCATAGCCCTTCCGCATCTGCCGCGCACCAGGAAGATCTGCCGCGCAACGAATCGATGACGCACACGGCATCCGACACGACTATTCTGCAGGCACTGGACGCGGAGACCATCGCGTTGGTGCGAACGGCGGCCGCGCTGGCCGCCGGCGACGAACCGGCGGTGCGCGCAGCACTCACGGCCACGATCGGCGTGGTGCGACCGGCGTGGATCGAAGAGTTGGTGCTACAGACGTACCTGTTCGCCGGCTTCCCGCGGGCACTCAACGCGGCTCGGGAATGGCGTCGCCTTTCAGGACTGCCCGCTCCGGAAAACGATGAGGGAGTGCAGCCAGATCACGAGGTGTGGTCCGTTCGAGGTGAGGCGACCTGTGCCACCGTGTATGGGCCGTTTTACCACCGGCTGCGCGTCAACATCCGCGAACTGCATCCGGCGCTTGACGCGTGGATGATCGTCGAAGGTTACGGGAAGGTGCTGGGGCGGCCACAGCTCGATCTGGCCCGTCGTGAGTTGTGTGTGGTCGCGGCATGCGCCGTGGCGCGTCAGGATCGCCAGCTGCATTCGCACCTGCACGGTGCGCTGCATGCCGGTGCATCCCCAGCGATGGTGTCGGCGGCGCTGCAGGCGATTGCCGATCAGCTGTCCGCGGACGATGTCCGTCGCTACGCCGGATTGTGGGCGCGCGTGCAGGGCAAGTAGGCGCGCACGAAGGTTCTCAGTCGGTTCATCGCGGCACGTGCCGCCTCATCGTCGTCAGGGTGTTCATGTTTGTAGATCGCGTAATCGTCAACGTCGAAGCGGGAACCGGCGGCTCGGGCAACAGCTCGTTCCGCCGTGAGAAATACGTCCCGCTTGGCGGACCGGACGGCGGAGATGGCGGGCGTGGCGGCGATGTGACCGTGCGCGCCGACCGCAATCTCACCACGCTGCTCGACTACACGTATCGCGATTCGTGGAAGGCCGAACGCGGACAACATGGCGAAGGCTCGAATCGGACCGGACGCTCGGGTGATGACATCCTCCTGCCGGTACCGCCGGGCACCATCATTCGTGATGCCGATTCCGGCGAACTGCTGGGTGAAGTCATGAACGATGGCGATGCCGTGCTCGTGGCCAAAGGCGGTCGCGGCGGCAAAGGCAACGCCTTCTTCGTCACCCCAACGCACCAAGCCCCTCGTGAATGGCAGCCGGGTGAGGAGGGACAGACGCGACGTCTCGAACTCGAACTCAAACTCATCGCCGACATCGGACTCGTCGGGCAACCCAATGCGGGCAAGAGCACACTGCTGTCCGTGATCTCGGCGGCGCGTCCGAAAATTGCCGCGTATCCGTTCACCACGCTCTCGCCCAATC
>JAGNMU010000599.1 GCA_017991005.1 Gemmatimonadaceae bacterium
CAGCTTCTTTGTGGTCGGTCTCTGGGTGCTCATCGGCACCTCGCTGCTCAACCTGTTCTTTCAGAATCAGACGGCGTCGTTGTGGATCGCCGGGGCCACCGTGCTGGTGTTCAGCGGGATGCTGGTCTATGACACGTGGCGCCTGCGCAATCAGTATGGCCCCGAGGACTACGTGATCGCGGCGGTGCAGATCTACCTCGATCTGCTCAATCTGTTCACGGCGATTCTGCGGCTGCTCGGCGGTCGCCGCTGAGCGGCGTGACGCTGAGCGGCGTGACGCTGAGCGGCGTGACGCTGAGCGGCGTGACGCGGACGCGGCGGACGGCGCCAATGCGCGTGTTCTCCCTATGACGGCCCAGGCGCCGGCAGCGCCGTCTGCCATGCGGCGTCCGTTGCTGTATGTCGCGGCGGCGCTGTTTCTGGCGTACGAGCAGTACGCGTTTTACCAGTGGATGCAGCAGCACGGCAGCGTGAGCGCCGGACTCGCGCATGCGTGGAGCACACTGCGTGCCGATCCAATGGTGTTCATGGCGTGGAACGACATGGGCGTGTTCACCGTCATCGTGCTCATCTGGCTGGCGCGCGATCTGCGCGCCCGCGGCGCGTCGCTGCTCTGGTGGCCGGCGACGCTGCTCTTCGGATGTCCGCCGCTGCTGATCTATCTCGCGCGGCACCCGGACGCCCTGCAGCCGCGCGGCATGCGCGGGTAACCCGGCTGCGAGGTTCGCTGACGCGCGAATCCGCGGGACCCTACGTCAGGGTGTCGATCGCATGCGCCGAGTTTCGCCGTGCTGCAGCACCGTGAACTGATCGGCGGGGAGCCCTCGGGCCGCCAACGCGCTCGCCAACTCGCGAGGCGGCGTGTCCAGGGATTCGTCGGAGAGTGGAAACGTGCCCCAGTGCACACCGATCGCTTTGGTGGCGCGCACGTCCAGCATCACCTGCACGGCCTCGTCTGGATTGATGTGTTGCGTGCGCATGAACCACCGTGGTTCATAGGCGCCCACGCCGATGGTGGCGTAGTCGAATCCGCCGAACTGCTCACCGATGCGGCGCGGGTCATCGGAGTAGCCGAGATCGCCGGAATACCAAAAGCGAAACGCGGGATGCACGATCGCCCAGCTGCCCCACGGCGTGTCGTTGCGTCGCAATGCCGATCGGCTGCTCCAGTGCTGCACCGGCAGAAAGTGCAGCGTGATCGCGCCGGTGTCGGTCTCGAGTGTGGTGGATTCATGCCATTCGAGTCCCCGCACGTTCTGCGTCTCGCCGTGCCGAGCGGTGCCCGGGACATGACGCGTGATCCATTCGTCCACGCCGCGTGGTACGAGAAACTGCGGTGGTCCGCCGGCCTGTCGGGCGATGGCGCGCACTGATGGCCGGTCGAGGTGGTCGTAGTGGTTGTGTGAAATGACCACGGCGTCGATATGCGGCAGTTGCGAGACGGCGAGACCCGGCGGCTGATGCCGTCGCGGCCCGGCAAACGAGACGGGTGAGACGCGTCGACTGAAGACCGGATCGATCAGGATGTTGCGTCCCGCGAGCTGCAGCAGCTGTGACGCGTGTCCGATCCACGTCAGCGTCGGTTCCGTCCGATTGGCGTGCAGGAATGCCACATCCGGTGTCATCACACGCAGCGCCTCGCGTGGGGGACGCGGCAGGCGATGCCGAATGCGATCAAATGTCCAGCGGGCCAGGCCGCTGGCGTCCACATCTTTCCCACTGGGATTGGCGTATGTGCGCGGCATGAAACGGTGCAGGAAATCGGGTGTGCGCGATAAACAGGGAAGATAGGTCGTTCGACCCACGCCGATGCAACCGACGCGCGGCATTGTTGGGTAGCGCCGCAGTTCCGGTTGGCGCTCGCACCCTCTGCCCCTGGGTCACCCCTATGTCCGCATATAATACCTCACTCGCCGCGCGGGGTCGTCGCATCGCCGCGCGCATTGCGCTCACCGTCACGGGACCTGGCGGGTTTACCTCCGGCAGCGTTTACGCGATTTCCGAACGCGCGATTCGTGGAACGTACGATGTGCCCGAACATCCGCTCGTGGTCCCGACGGATTCCGCGAGCATTGCACGCGGGCAGCATCTCGCAACGATCCGCGGGTGCGTCGACTGCCACGCCACCGATTTCGGTGGCACGATGATTCTCGACGATCCCGCGATCGGACGCCTGGGTGGCGCGAACCTCACGAGCGGACGCGCGGGCGGCCCGTTGACCGATCGCGATTGGGAGCGCGCCGTGCGTCACGGCGTGCGTCGCGACGGGAAACCGTTGCTGGTGATGCCGTCGATTGAATTCACGGGCATGAGCGACGAGGACCTGGCGGCCATCGTGGCGTACGCGCGGTCACTCCCGCCAAGCCCAACGCCAACGTTGCCGGTGCAACTCGGACCGGTGCTGCGTGGCCTGTCGGTGGCCGGTCAGGTGAAGCTGTCGGCTGATGAAGTTCGGCACGATCGCGCACATCCGCGACGCGTGGACGTCGCGCCGACCGCCGCGTACGGCGAGTATCTCGCGCAAGGGTGCAAAGGGTGCCACGGCGATGGGTTCTCGGGAGGAAAGATCCCGGGTGCACCACCAGACTGGAAACCGGCGGCGAACATCACGCCAGCGGGCATCGGTCGCTATCAGTTGGCGGATTTCGAACGGCTGATCCGCACCGGACGACGGCCCGACGGCTCACCGATCGATTCACTCATGCCGTGGGGCATCCTCAAGTACATGACCGACACGGAAATCCAGGCGCTGTACGCATACTTGCGCACGGTTCCAG
>JAGNMU010000125.1 GCA_017991005.1 Gemmatimonadaceae bacterium
GCAGTTGGTGCAGACGGCCGCGCTGGGGTAGCGGTTGGGCGGCCGTGCTTTATCGTACCTGAAGGTACAGCACGGCCGCCCAACCGCATTTTATGGAAGCGGCCGCAGCACAACTTGACGTTATGCCGATCCGCGCGCTCCGCTAACAGGATCTCGTCTCAAAGCCTGAAGTACTCAGTGCTCTTCCAGACTTAGCAGCGGTAGGCGCCAACTGCGCACGCTACCACTACGGACCTCGGACGGCACGACCAGCAACGAGTGCGGCCGAGCACGCTCCTTCCGCGCTCGGCCGCCGTCCCGACGACGCTAGAATGCCGTCACCGCTTCAAGCATCAATCCGCGAAACCTTCCTCCATTGCGAATGTCTGTCGTCGCAAAGCCGTCGTACGTTTGATTCACATATTCAGCCTTGAGCAGCAGGCTCGGCGTGATCCACCAGCCACCACCGAAGTTTGTGCGTGTCACCGTGATGTCGGTGCTGGCACCGCCTAGGTCGCCTGTGACCGTATTCCATCGCCCGCCGACAAACAGCTTCTCGCCTGGCAGGAAGCGGTAGAGCACCTCCCCCATTAGCTGCTTTATATCTCGCTCCGGCGGTGCAACACCTCCCACTTCTTGTCCGCGCCCCGTCGCCTGCTCGTAGACGCCAAAGAACTCAAGCCCACGATACTTCACGAACGGATTTAGCATCACCGCGGACACTGCGTCGCTGAATCCCGGATTCAACATACCAGACGTCGGATTCGCCGATTCGGTTGCGACGTAGTTCTCAAGCACGAAGTAGTAGCGTGATCCCGCACGGTCTCCGCTGTAGAATGTATTGCTGATTGCTCCCTTTTGGGTCCGGTACGATCCCGAGAGTCGCACGCGGAGATCGTCGCTGAGCTGACGGTCGAATCCCGCCTTGAGCATCAGTGCGGGTTCGCGACTGTCGGGCCGCTGAATGTTCCCTCGAATCTCGCCGTTGGTGAGCGCCACAACACCAAACACTCCATTCTTTTGGACGATTGCCTCGGTACCAACTTCCGTCGTGAAGGCATCGAGAATCAGGTTTCCGACGAATGGGTTGTAAAGCGCCTGCCCGTTGTCCGTGCGCCGGAAGTGAAAATCACCATAATTGATCTCAAAGTGTCCGATTTTCAGCGTGGTGTATTCCATAATCGCGTTGAGAAGCGGCACATCAATCGGCGACTCGTCGATCTGCAAGAAGCCGTCTTTCACCCACGTCTCGTTGTGCCGACGCGCTGAGAGATAGCTAGTCAACTGCACGCGAACTCCTGGTGCGAGTTGCGCGTGGAGATACATGTTAGCCGTGGCGTTGTTGAATCCGTTGCCAATTTTCATCAATCGATTGCGGTTTGCGATGGCGGCGCTGCCAGCATTGCCTGGGGTCGGAGCGACGGCCGCTACCGCGACGGAGTCAGCCGTGTTCTCGTGTGACAGTGCTTGGAACTGCTGCGTGAACGCGGCGCCCCACTGCAGCGCAAAGCCTCGATACTCGGCACCCGCAACTTTGGGAGTCTCGAACAGATTGAGGCCGCGCTTATCCTGCGGACGCAGGTATTGAATCGCACTCGCCTGTTGAAAACGCACTTGAGCCGAGTCAATCGTTTGTGCGTCGAGTGTTGCGCCGACGAGAGTGACGGCGCAGGCGCCGATGAGTGACCACACTTTGTGTCGCATTGTCTCCTCTCTTGTGTAAGTGCCAGATTCTCCAGCCCGCGATGGTTGTACCGCTACCAGACGATCTCAGGTTGACGCCGATGGCATCATCGCGCCTCCGTTGCTCGGGTCGCTCCGGGATCCGCGAGCACCTCTCGCTCCTTCCACAACGAGTACACCGCCGGGATCACGAGCAGTGTCAGCACCGTGCTTGACACCATCCCGCCGATCATCGGCGCCGCGATGCGCCGCATGACTGTCCCGCCGGCGCCCGTCCCCCACAGGAGTGGGAGTAGGCCGCCCATAATGGCTGTGACAGTCATCATCTTCGGACGCACGCGCTCCACCGCTCCCTCGATGACGGCGCTGTACAGCTCCTCGAGGGTCGCGCGCCTCCCGTCCGCCGTGCGTTCCTGCCAAGCGTGATCGAGATAGATGAGCATCACCACGCCCGTCTCTGCGGCCACGCCGGCCAGCGCAATGAACCCAATGGCCACCGCTACGGACCAGTTGTAGCCTAGGGCCCAGATGAACCAGAGCCCACCCACGAGCGCGAACGGCAGCGAGAGCATCACGATGAGGGATTCGCCGACATTCCCGAAGTTCAAGTACAGCAACAAGAAGATGAGAGCGAGCGTTGCTGGAATCACGAGCTTCATCCGCTCCTTGGCACGCTCCATGTACTCGTACTGCCCGCTCCACACGACGGAGTAGCCCGCAGGTAAGATGACTTGGTCGGACACCGCGCGCTGCGCTTCTGCGACGTAGCTGCCGATGTCGCGATCCACCACGTCCACGTACACCCACGCCGTGGGCTGCGCGCCCTCCGTGCGGACCACCATTGGACCCGCGACGGGCGTGATGCGCGCCAGTTGGCCAAGCGGCACCTGCGCGGGCTTCTTGGCGCCTCCGCCACTCAGGGCTCCCATACCGCTCATGCCTCTTCTGGCAACCGCGCTCGAGCCATCAGCATCGTGCGCAACGGGCACGAGCACCGCCGCTAGGCGCTCCGGCGAGTCCCGCAGTTCCTGTGGATACCGTACACGTACGCCAAACCGGCGCCTGCCCTCCACCGTCTGCGTGATTGTCATGCCGCCAATCGCGGTCGCGATGACCGCTTGCACGTCACCGACGTTGAGTCCGTGGCGCGCAGCCGCTCGCCGATCAATGTCTATATCGAGGTAATAGCCGCTCACCGCGCGCTCGGCGAACGCGCTGCGGGTGCCGGGCACCATCCGCACCGCCTGTTCAATCTCGCGACCGAGCCGCTCCAGTTCCGCGAGATCAGGTCCGAACACCTTGATGCCCACCGGAGTGCGGATGCCGGTGGCCAGCATGTCGTTGCGGCCTTGGATGGGCATCGTCCACGCATTCGTCACGCCTGGGACGCGCAGCGCAGAATCCATCTGAGCAACGAGCCGGTCGTAGGTCATCCCCGCGCGCCATTCCTCTTGAGGGCGCAGCGTAATGGTTGTCTCGATCATATCGAGCCCGGCGGGATCAGTGGCCGTGTTCGCCCGACCCGCCTTCCCCCACACGTGTGCCACTTCGGGAAACGTCCGAATGATATCGGCTTGGATGCGGAGCAGCTCACGCGCACGCGCCACGCTCACGCCGGGCAAGGTCGTCGGCATGTAGAGCACCGTACCCTCTTCCAATCTCGGCATGAACTCACTGCCAATCCGCGACCACGGTATCCACGTCAGAATCACTGCCGCCACCGAAGCGATCACCACCGGCCAGCGATGCCGCAGCACGAACGTGATGAGCGGGTGATACGCACGCATCAGCCATCGATTGACGGGATTGGCCGATTCCCGGTAGATGCGTCCACGTACAAACAGGCCCATCGCCACGGGTACCAGCGTCACAGACAGTACACTGGCCGCCGCCATTGCGAACGTCTTAGTGTATGCGAGCGGCGAGAACAGCCGGCCTTCTTGCCCCTCCAGCGCAAAGACGGGCAGGAACGAGACGGTAATGATGAGCAACGAGAAGAAGAGCGCGGGCCCCACTTCCTGCGCCGACTCGACCACCGCCTGCCAACGCTCGGCGTGCGTGAGCGTGCCCGTGTCGAGCCAGCGCGATTCCACCGCGCCCGGTTGCTCGCGCGCAACGATGGCACGCTCCAGATGCTTGTGCAGATTCTCGATCATCACGATCGCGGCGTCAATCATCGCGCCAATGGCAATCGCGATGCCGCCGAGCGACATAATGTCGGCACCAACGCCGACGTAGCGCATCGCGATGAACGCGATGAGAATGCCCACTGGCAGCGTGATGATTGCCACGAGCGCCGAGCGCGCGTGCAGTAAGAAGACGATGCAGACCAGCGCGACCACGAGACTCTCTTCCAGCAGCTTGAATCGCAAGTTCGCAATGGCGCGCTCGATGAGATCACTGCGGTCGTACACAGGACGGATCACGACCCCCGGCGGAAGCGATGGCGCCACTCGAGCGAGGCGCTCCTTCACGCGCGCAATTGTCGTCAGCGCGTTCTCCCCAAACCGCATCACGACGATTGCCCCGACCGCATCTCCGCGGCCGTCCAGCTCTGCCACACCGCGACGCACGGCCGGCCCCACGGACACGCGCGCCACTTCCGCCACGCGAATGGGCGTCCCACGTTCCGTTGTTCCTACCACCACCTCTTCGATGTCGCCCAGCGACTTGAGGTAGCCAAGCCCGCGCACCATGTACTCGCGCTCGGAAAGCTCGACGACCATCGCGCCGATGTCGGCGTTCGATGTCTGGATGGCCTGCATCACTCGAGTGACGGGAATGCCATACGCGAGAAGCTTCGCGGGGTCGAGATCCACCTGGTACTGCTTTTCGTAGCCCCCGACGGTAGCGACCTCCGAGACGCCGGGCACGGCGGTGAGCTCATAGCGGAGATACCAATCCTGCAGTGCTCGCAACTCAGATAGGTCGAGGCGGCCGGTGGTGTCCTCGAGCGCGTACTGATACACCCAGCCGAGTCCGGTGGCGTCTGGACCTAGCGTCGGCGACACGGACGCCGGGAGACGACCCTTGAGACCATTCAGGTACTCGAGCACACGACTACGGGCCCAGTAGAGGTCGGTGTCGTCGTCAAAGATGATGTACACGAACGAGACGCCGAAGAACGAGTACCCGCGCACCACCTCCGCCCCCGGCACCTTCAGCATCTCGGCCGCAATCGGGTAGGTGATCTGGTCCTCGACAATCTGCGGCGCCTGCTCGCTGTATTCGGTCTGGATGATGACCTGTACGTCGCTCAAGTCGGGCAGGGCCTCGAGCGGCGTGCGCTGCAGCGCGATGACACCGCCCCCGATGGCAGCCACCGTCGCAAGCGTCACGAGGAAGATGTTCCGGACCGACCACTCGATGATTCGTTTGAGCATCGCGCGGCGCCTCAGTGATCGTGAGCGGACGGAGGCGGCGGCACCGACTTGCTCGGTGTCGGCGCTTCCATTCCCGGCATGCCCGCCATCGCGCCGAGCGCCGCGCCCAGATTCGACTCCGCGTCCACAAGGAACGTCGCGGACGCGACGACGGTCTCGCCCACTGCAAGACCCGACCGAATCTCCACGCGATCGTCGGATGCAATGCCGAGCACCACCTGCCGCGGTTCGAGCATTCCGTCGTCCATCCGCACGAATACGATGTCACGGCGTCCAGTGGAAAGCACGGCGGAACGGGGCACGTGCACCACAGCCCCGGAACCCGTCGCCTGCACGCGGATGGTCGCGTACATCCCAGGGCGTAGCTGGCCGTCGGCGTTATCGAGTTCCACGCGCACGCGCAGCGTTCGCGTCTCCGGATCCACCGTGGGTTGCAGGAAGACGATCGGTCCGGAGCGCGGGCGGCCCGCGAACGCGTCGAGCTCCACCGTCACGCGCTGCCCGAGGCGTACGAGTGCGACATCCTGCTCAAACACTTCTGCCTCCACCCACACCCGACGCAGGTCTGCAATGCGCAGCAGTGGATCGCCCGCCATCACGCGCTGGCCTTCGTTCACGAGTTTCTCGATGACCACGCCGTCGTAGGGCGCCCGAATCTCCAACGTGCGGCGGCTCTCGCCCGACTCCTCCGCGCGTGCGATTTCCTCGGCGGGTACGTCCCAATTGCGCAGTCTTTCCCGCGCGCCGATCAGCATCCGCTCGGCGCCGCGTCGCGTGGCACTGTCGGCGCCCTGCACATCGCGCAGCAACTGGTGCGCCAACACCAGTTCCTCCTCCGCGCTGGCCAGCATCGGCGCGTAGGTGACGAGCAGCGGTTCGCCGGCACGCACCGCGCGGCCGGTGAAGTCCACATAGAGCCGCTCCACCCAGCCATCGAATTTGAGACTCACGGTTCGGACGCGCGTCTCGTCGAACGCCACCTGCCCTACACTCCGCAACTCCCGCACGATCGGACTGCGCTGCGCGACCGCGAACGTCACGCCTATCCGCGCGGCCTGCGCGGAGTCGAGCATCACCGGGCCGCCCACCCCGACTGGTGCGCCTGCGCCGTGCGCGTGACCGCCGGACTCCGCCGTGTCCGTTGAACCGCGCGTGGCAAACCACGCCACTCCGGCGGTGGCAGCGAGCACGGCGGCGGCCGCAATTAGGCCCCGCCACGACATACCTGTGGTTGACTCCGTCATTCTTGCTCCCTCGGTGAGTCGGCACGACGATTTGCGTCGAAGAGTTCACGCCCCATCAGCATCTCAAGCTCCGCAAGTGCCATTCCTTCCATCGCTTCTAGGGCCGCCAGTTCCTGCTCGTAGCGATTCACAGTCGCTTGGTTGTCGAGCAGCGTCATCAGGTTCACGCCACCGACTCGATACGACGCCAGCGCGGCCTCTACCGACGCGCGGGCTTGGGGGAGCACGGTGCTGCGGTACAGCCGTTGGAGGTTGCGCGCACGCTGCCACTCGGCGTATGCCGCCCCAAGCAGGGCGCGGGTCTCGGCGCGCATCGCACGCAGGTCGGCGGCGGCCATCTCTCGCATTGCATCCGCCTCGGCGCGCATTGGGAGCTGGCGCTGGCGCGCGAAGATGGGTACTGAGGTGCCCAACATCAGACTCCCCATCCGTTCCGGCCCCATCGCCCCGGCTCGTTGTCCGTATTGCAGCCCGATTTCGACATCGGGGAACAGCTCGCGGTACGCGAGCGTGCGGCTGGCGTCTGCCGCTGCGAGCTCCGCATCACCGGCGAGCAACATCGGGCGACTCACGAGCGCCGCCGCCTCTAGGTCAGTGTGCGGGGGGAGCTCAGCCGGGAACAAGGGCAGGGCTGCTGGCGGGGTCGCATCGTCGAAGGACTGATCGAGCAGTCCGCCGAGGCGAGCGAGGGCCACCTGGCGCATCGCCTCCATCACCACGATCTCCTCCGTCATTCGGGCCACTTCAACACGCGCCCGGAGCACGTCGGCCTGTGGCGCCTCGCCCACCCGATACATCGCGTCGGCCACCGCAGCGACGTTTTCCATCAACTGGCGCGTCTCACGGGCAATTGCCACGGCGCGCTCGACGCGATACAGCTCGTAGAACGCCGCGGCGACCTCGGCCCGAACGTCCCACGCGACGTCGCGCGCGCGGAAATCCGCGCCCAAAGCCCGCGTGCGCGCCGCGCGTGAGGCCAGTCGAAGCTTGCCCGCCGTGGGCAGCATCTGCATCAACTGCAACTGGGTCATCCCCAGGGGATCCATCGGCGCGAAGCCGGGCAGTTCACGATTCATCCAGCCGATCTGCACTCGGGGATCCGGCGGACGAGTGGACGTCAGGGCCTGCGCCTCGATGGCCCGCGCGCGCGCTTCGGCGGCGCGGATTCTGGGGTTGGCGGAGTCGGCGGCGGTGTAGAGGCGACCAAGGCTGAGTTCTGCACCGGTCGCGGCGACTGGTTCTCCCTGGTCTGGTCCCCGCTGGGCGTCCAGCGGCGACGCCGCGAGCCACGCGACAGTGAGTGTCGCGATGGCCGCGCGGCGCATCCTGTGCGGTTGAACTACTCCGTGCAATCGTTCCACAGGGTGCCCTCGAGATTGTGTGGACTGCAAGCGTACGACAGGCACAACGGTCGCTGCGATGAAATTCGCCCAACCATATGGACTGGCGCGGTCGTGGATGTCCCTATTTTACGTCAGGTAAAATCCTGACGATCGTGCCGCTCGCCGATCCGCGCTACAGCCTGACGCGCTTGAGCAGTTGTGCATTCAGCGCCACCACCACCGTGCTTGCCGACATCAACACCGCCCCGAGGGCTGGCGAGAGCACGATCCCCCATGGGGCCAACACCCCCGCGGCGAGCGGGATCGCGACAATGTTGTAGCCGGCGGCCCACCAGAGATTCTGAATCATCTTTCGGTAGGTGGCGCGTGACAGCGTGATGATGCGCGGAATGTCGCGCGGGTCAGAGCGCACGAGCACAATGTGCCCGGCTTCGACGGCCACATCCGTTCCCGCGCCAATGGCGATACCCACGTCCGCCGTTGCTAGCGCAGGGGCATCGTTGACGCCGTCCCCGACCATCGCCACCCGCTGTCCGCCGCGCTGTAGCTCCGAGACGTGTCTCGCCTTGTCTTCGGGCAACACCTGAGCGCGCACGTCTTCGATTCCAAGCTCCTTGCCTACCGCCGCTGCGACTTCGCGCGCGTCGCCCGTCAACATCGTCATCTGCACGCCGAGCGCGCGCAGCGATGCGATGGCCTCTCGGCTTTCTGGCCGAATAGCGTCGGCTACCGCCAACACGGCGATGACCTCGTGCTCGCGCAGCAGATGGATACTGGCTTGGCCCGCCGCTGCTGCACGCTGCGCGAGTGCTGCGAGCGCCTGCGGCACCGTCGCCCCGCGTTCACTGAGAAGCGCCGGCCCGCCGAGCCAGTACTCAGTACCGGCAACATGGGCCGAGATGCCGCGGCCGGGATGCGCACGTGCATCGACAACGTCCGGAAGTGTGAGCTTCGCATCGGTAGCAGACCGCACGATGCCGCGTGCGATTGGATGCTCCGACTGTGACTCGACGGCCGCCGCGATGCGTAGGGCCTCGTCGTGCGTGACGCCCTCCACGGCTTCGAGCTGTACCACACGGAACTCGCCAAGCGTGAGCGTACCTGTCTTGTCAAACACCACCCGATCCACTCGACGCGCCTCCTCGAGGCCGCGCCGGTCGCGCACGAGCAAGCCGTTGCGCGCTCCTCGCGCCGTGGAGATGGAAACGACGAGCGGTACCGCCAGGCCAAGTGCGTGCGGGCAAGCGATGACCAGCACCGTGACGGCGCGGACGATGGCCACCTCCGCCCCTGCACCGATCAACCACCACACGGTGAGCGTGATTGCTGCCGACACGATGGCGACGTATGTCAACAATCGCGCCGCGCGGTCAGCCAGATGCTGGACCTGTGACTTCGACTCCTGCGCCTGGGCCACGAGACGCATCATCGCCGACAGCTTGGTACCATCACCGGTGCCCGTGACCAGCATCTCGAGCGCGGCTTCGCCATTGATGCTCGCAGCGATCAGCTGATCACCGGGGCCCTTCTTCACGGGCCGCGACTCTCCTGTCAGTACTGACTCATCCACGGCAGATTGGCCGCGCTGCAGCGTACCGTCGGCGGGGACGCGTTCTCCCGGCCGAATCAGCACACGATCGCCATCGCGCAGCTCCGCGACTTGCACCATCTCCTGCCCGCTGGCGGTGAGTCGGGTGGCGGTATCTGGGAGCAGCTTCGCTAACTCACGTAGCGCACCCTTAGCTTGGTTGATGGACCGCATCTCGATCCAGTGCCCGAACAGCATGATGGAAACCAAGGTCGCGAGTTCCCACCACAGCGGGTCAGCGCGGACGAGCCCAATCTCGACGCTCCACGAGAACACAAATGCGACTGTAATCGCGAGAGAGATGAGCGTCATCATGCCCGGAAGCCGCGCGGTGAGCTCGGCTGAAGCAGCTCGCAAGAATACCCACCCGCCAAATCCGAAGATCAGCGAACCAAGCACTGGCCCGATGAAACGAGCGAGGGGTACCGAGGGCGCATTGTACCCCAACAGCATCTGCACGTGCGGCGACCAGATAACGACGGGGATCGATAGTAGCGCGGCCCACCAGAAGCGGTCGCGGAACATCTCCGGGGAGTGTCCTGCGTGCTTGTCGTGGGCCTCGTGATTGCCTTTCTGAGTTGGCAGCGCAAGCGCCGCGGTCCTCTTCTGCGACTCGCGTGGCTCCCGCGACGGGAGTTCGCCGTGCCCGCCATGTCCGCCGTGATCGTGCTCCACAGACTCTCCCCGCGCTAGGCGCGGAGCCGCCTTATCTCCACACCCGCAGCCCCGCGACGATGAGTGTTTCTCCCGCGGGTTCTCCCGCGAGCCGTGCCAACTCCGCGGCGCGACCATAGCCGCGCTCCCACACCACGCCCACATACGGCGCAAACTCACGCCGAATCTCAAACCGTGTACGCAACCCGAAGGACGTATTGCTCAATCCGCGCCCCACACCGAACGCGTCGTCGTCTTCGAGTGCCACGGTGGACTCTATGCGCGGCTGCAGAACCAAACGTTGCGTCATGAAGAGGTCGTACG
>JAGNMU010000126.1 GCA_017991005.1 Gemmatimonadaceae bacterium
GATCGGGCCGTTTACCAGCCGAGCGCCGCTGGTGGCCGCGCTGCGCGTGTTGAATGACGCACTGGGGCTGCGCGACTGCCCCGACCGCGTGCGCATGTTCCTCCGCGACGAGAGTGAGCTGTTTGACGACGTCGCATTTCCGCAGCTCGCCCGCACCCCCGGCTGCCACCGCTACGAAACGCGCCGTTGCCTGGGCCCGTGTGTCGGCGCGTGCACCGAGTATGAGTATCGCACGCAGCTGACGCGCGCCCGTGCCGTGCTCGAAGGCCATGACGACTCGCCGCAACAGACACTCGTACGTGAGATGGCCGTGGCCAGCGCTGCGCTGTCGTACGAGCGGGCCGGCTGGTTACGCGACCGACTGGCAGCGCTGCAGGAGCTCGACGATCAGTTGGCGCGTGTGCGAGACGCGATTTCGCGGCCAAGCGGTGTGTATGCCGTCGCCGGACGGGATGGGGATGATCGTATATACCTGATTCGACAGGGGCGCGTGGTGCACGAAGCGCGCTGCACCGATCTTGACGCGATGACACGGCTGCAAGATCAGGCGGGGCTCCCCGAGATCCAGGCCATCGGCATCCCGGCGGATCAGCTGGATGAAGTGCTGATGGTCGAACAGTGGTTCCGGACACGCGACGGCGTGGTCGCCACCGTGGTGGAGGCGCTGCAGCGACTCAGAGACGCCGTCGCCACAACGGTCAGCCCTGCCCAGCCCACCGCGCCTACTCTTCCGTGACGTCGATCTCTTCGTCGTCGGGCAGCAACTGAATCAGCTCGGCGTCTGACTGCCGTCCGTTGATGTACAACTTGGCGACACTCGGCTGCAGTTTGAATCGACGCGCGCCCGCCGCACCGGGGTTAATCACCATGCGTCGTGCGGCCCGCGTGATGATCTGCTGGTGTGTATGCCCGTACACGATGACGTCGGCGTGCATGTAGGCGCCCACCAATCGCGGCGGGTTTGGCGCGCCGATCTCGTGGCCGTGCGTGACCACGACGCGCACCTGCTCGAACATCTCGTCGATACGCTCGACCAGATCTGGCCGCCCAGGCGCGTCGGTGTTTCCCCACACCGCACGCACCGGTGCAATCGTAGCCAGCTCGACGAGCACATCGGGCGGGCCAACATCGCCGGCGTGGAGGATCAGATCGACGCCCGCCAAGGCGCGAAAGACTTCGGGACGCACAAGGCCGTGCGTGTCGGAGATGAGTCCAATGGTAAGCACAGACGAAAGCTACCTACGACACGGCTCAGCCGCTCTGTTCATCCTTGCGTCGCTTGAGCGCAGCCAGGGCGCCAGTCCCATCTACCGTACCGGGAAATCGCTCGGCCATTCGCCGCAGTTCCACATTGACGCGTCCGGGGTCAGCCAGCGGACCCAGGTAAAGATCGATCAACCGATGTGAGGCGTACAATTCGTCATTGGCCGTCGCCTGCGGCGCACGTCTGATGCGGAGAAAGAGCTCTTCGGCGCGGCGCGGATCTCCCGCGGCGGTGGCGTTGAACTCGGCCTCGGCGCGCAGTGATGCGATGTCCCCGTGCCCGTCTGCGCCTGTGCGTGCGGCGTCGAACTCCGCGCGCGCTTCGTCTACTCGCCCGGCCGCCGCGAGCGCTTCCGCGCGCGAGTGCGCCACCGGCGCCCGTCCCCGCCCACCGGGCTGGAGAAAGCTCATGACGACATGCGTCGAACACCACTGGACTGTCTTCACCGCAACCACGCCGGCCGTCACCATTCCGAGGGCAATCAGTGGCGCGGCGACGATGCGCCATGCCGAGCTGACACCAACGGCACGGGCGAGCACGAAACCGATGGGCGCGAGCAGGACTACGCCCATCGCGGCGGCCACCACCTGGTTTCGCCGCGCGCGTTTGCGCTCGCCGGCCACGGCACGTTCAAACATCTCATTGTCGATGCCCGTCATTGGACTCCGGGTTGGAACGTCACGCAGTGTGGTCCGGTCCCTCTACGCGTCTTCGGCCCATCGTTTGCCCAGCGTGTGTTCGACCTCGAGGTGGTCGAGCACCCGCGCCACCATGAAGTCGACGAGTTCGGAAATCGTTGTGGGTCGATGATAAAATCCAGGTGCAGCGGGCATCACGATCGCTCCCGCGCGCGTGAGTTGCGCCAGATTCTCCAGATGAATCAACGAGAGCGGGGTCTCGCGCGGTACCACGATGAGACGCCGCCGTTCTTTGAGCGCAACATCCGCTGCGCGCTCCACCAGCGAGCGAGAGGTGCCATGCGCCACGGCGCTCACCGTGCCCATGGAACACGGGCAGATCACCATCCCGGCGGAGCGCGCCGAACCGGACGCCGGCGCGGCGCCGCGATCGGCATCGTCGAACACTGTCACACACGCGTCAAAGGCGTCGGCACCCACGTGGCTACGCAGCGCCGCCAGATCGGGAATTCCCGACTCGGTCTGCAGCAGTCGGAATCCGTGTCCGGAGACGATCAGCCAAGTTGGGACCTGATACGCCACCAATTGCTGCAGCAGGCGCACCGCGTAGGGCGCACCCGACGCTCCCGTGATGGCGAGGACAATCGGCAAGCGACGCGTGCTGGCCGCGGCGCTCATACGCGTCCGAGTGACAGGCGTGCCACGAGCACAACCAGCAAGAAGCCGATCGAGATGAAACCGTTCATCGTGAAGAACGCCGCATCGACCTTGCTGAGATCATCAGCCTTCACCATGCGGTGTTCGACAACCAGCATGGCAGCGACACCGGCGACACCCGTCCAGAGCAATCCCTGCACGGCGGGCGTGGCATCGCCAAGCGGACGTGCGGCGACCACCACCCCAAGACAGAGCACAGAAATCACGTGCAGCGCGCGCGCCAACCGGATGGCCGCCGGTACACCGATCGTAGATGGAATGGAGTGCAGACCGTTGGCCTTGTCGAAATCGGCGTCCTGCAGCGCGTAGATCATATCGAACCCGCCGCTCCAGGTGACCACCACCAGGGCCAACGCGCAGAGCAACCACCACGGATCACTCCACGCGCCGGTGACGGCGAGATAGCCACCGACGGGAGCGATACTGAGTCCCAAACCGAGCCACAGATGTGACCAGCGCGTAAAGCGCTTGGTGTAGCTGTAGCCAAGAACCCAGAGCAGTGCGATTGGCGACAGCCACGCGCAGAGTGGGTTGAGCTGGTACGAGGCAAAGACGAACAGCAGCGACGCGACGACGACGGACCCTTTTGCTTGCGTGAGCGTGAGGGCGCCACGCGGCAGTTCGCGATTGGCGGTACGGGGATTCACGGCATCGACGTCTCGGTCGACGATGCGATTGAACCCCATGGCCGCAAAGCGCGCCGCCGTGAACGCCAGTATCACGTACGCGATCACCCGCCCCGAGATCGGCGCGATCGTGCTCGCGATGAGCACGCCGACCAATGCGAACGGCATCGCAAACACCGTGTGCGGCAGTTTGACGAAGTTGGCCAGTCGCACGGGAAGCGACGCGCCGTCGATCAGCTGGCCGTCGCGTGCGCCCTTGGGCGGCGTGATCGGCGATTTCATGTGCGGCGCGGCGTTGGTCATACGCGCGGCACCGCCGGCAGGCCAAGCGTGCTCCACATCGCATCCACGCGCCGCTTGGTGGCGTCATCCATGTCGATCACCTTCGGCCACGCGCGTGTGAACCCTTCCTCCGGCCATTTGCGCGTCGCGTCGATGCCCATCTTGCTGCCATACGTGAACGCCCGGCTGGCGTGATCGAGCACGTCGACCGGCCCCATGGTGAATCGCACATCGCGTTCCGGATCCATGTTGTTGAGCGCCACCCACCACGCCTCCACCGGGTTGCGCACGTTGATCTCCTTGTCGACCACCACCAGCACCTTGGCCAGCGACATCAGTCCCTGCCCCCAGAGTGCGTGCATCACCTTGTCGGCGTGGCCGGGATATTTCTTGTCGATGGAGACGAACACCAGATTGTGAAATCCACCCTCTGCCGGCATGTGGTAGTCCACAATCTCCGGCGTGGTGAGCTTGAGCAGCGGCAGAAAGATGCGTTCGGTGGCGTGCCCAAGATAGAAATCTTCCATCGGCGGGCGCCCCACGATGGTGGTGACGTACACCGGGTTCGTGCGCATGGTCACGGCGGTCACGTGCACTCGCGGGTACAGATCGGCTTCCGAATAGAAGCCTGTGTGATCGCCGAACGGCCCCTCCACCACCATCGGTTCGGCGGGATCGATGTAGCCTTCGATCACGAACTCCGCGTCGGCCGGCACGTCCAGGTCACATGACACGGCCTTGGCGAGGCGCACCGGGTCCTTGCGCAGAAATCCGGCGAAGAGAAACTCGTCGATGTTGGGCGGCAGTGGCGCGGACGCCGAATACATGCTGGCCGGATCGCTGCCGATGACGATGCACACTGGCATCTTCTCGCCACGTTCGGCCATCTGACGCATATGCTCTGCGCCGGTCTTGTGACGCTGCCAATGCATGGCCACGTGTCGCTTGCCCAACTGCTGGACGCGGTACATGCCGACGTTGCGAATGCCCCGCACCGGATCTTTGCTGATCACGGCGGTCATGGTGAGGTACGGCCCACCATCCTCGGGCCAACAGTGCAGGACGGGGATCTTGTCGAGATCGATCTCATCGCCACGCCAGACAATTTCCTGACACGCGGGCGTGCCGCCTTTGACGCGCGGGGGAAACTTGGAAATTTCGAGCAGGCGTGGCAGCAGCGACAATTTGCCCAGAAATCCGTCGGGCACCTTGAGGTCCATCAGCTGCGTGATGCGTGCGCCGATCGCATCCAGATCGTCCACGCCCAGTGCCAGCGCCATACGGCGCATCGAGCCGAACAGATTGATCGCCACCGGATACGGAGAGCGAGTGCCGTCGCGCAGCACCGGATGTTCGAACAGCAACGCCTTCCCGCCACCGGGCATTTTCGACACGCGATCGGCGATCTCGGTGATTTCGAGATGCACTTTGACCGGCGCCGTGATGCGATGGAGTTCGCCGGCGCGATCGATCGCTTCGAGGAAATCAGAGACGGTGTCGAGGGACATCAGGGAGTGCGTGAGCTGGAAAGAGGAAGAGCAACTGCCTTTCTACCACGAAGAGCACAGAGGACACACCGGTGTGAGTACAATGCTTGTGCACCGGAGTTGGTTCACACTTTCGTTTGACCGACGTGAATGGCGGCGATGCCGAGCGTGAGGGCCTGCCAGGTCACGGTATCGAATCCCGCACGCTGCATGCGCGCGGCGAGTTCGTCGCCCGTTGGGAACTGCGCCACAGACATCGGCAGATACGTGTAGGCGGATTGGTGACCGCTCACGAGGCGGCCGATCAGCGGCAGCACGTTGTGGAAGTAGGCGTGATACCCGGCGCGGACGATGGCGCTGCGTGGCGTCGAAAATTCCAGAATGACAAACCGTCCCCCGGGACGCACCACACGCCGCACTTCGCGCAGTCCGGCATCGAGATCAGCGACATTGCGAATCCCGAAGCTCACGATCGCGCCGTCCACGCTGGCATCCGCAAACGGCAACGCCAACGCGTCGGCGCCAACGGGCGACAGCACCGCGCGAGGCGCCTTGCCGTCGCCATGTTGGAGCATCGGCACGGCAAAATCGGCGCCGACGATGAACCCCGTGAATCCGGGCTGTCGGCTGAGCATGGCGCCCACGTCGAGGGTGCCCGCACAGAGATCGAGGTACGTGCCCTGCGGCCGTTCGGTCCATGCCAGCGCTTGCAGCGCCTTCACACGCCACGCTTTGTCGATGTTGAGCGAGAGGACGTGGTTGAGCAGGTCATAACGCGGTGCGATGTCCGAAAACATCTGCTGGACATAGTCGCGCTTCCCCTCACCGCGCGCTGCACTGGCGGCGCGATCCACGGCCGCACCGGCATCGGCAACATCGCGAGCGGGCGGCGGGCTTGCGGAAGGCACATCGTCTTGGGTGGCCACTGGCATCTGCGAAACATCTCGGGACGGGAGAGAGCGAGCAAGCGGTCCGGCGGGTCCGGAACACGAATCGTGCTTTGCGCTGGTCGATTGGTGCACGTGGAACTACCTTGTCTCACCGCATGCCGACCTCCGACGAGCTGGCCGCTCTACCAGACGCCGATGTCGTTCGTCTCGCCCAGCAGGGGCGCGAACTCGCTTTTCGCGAGCTCGTGCGCCGCTACGAACGACCGGTGTTCTCGCTCGTCTATCGAATGGTCCGCGACCGGGAACTGGCCGAGGACCTGTCGCAGGACGCGTTCATCAAGGTGCTCAACCACATCGATCGGTACAGCCCCGAGTTCAAGTTCTCGAGCTGGCTGTTCAAGATCGCCAACAACGTCGCCATCGATCATCTGCGACGTCGGCGCATCGACACGATCAGCATGGACGGGTCCCCGCACGCCTCCACAGCCGCCGAGGTCGAGTCGTCGGCGCTGCAACTGGAGTCCGAGCAGGAGAGTGCGCTCGATGAAATGGAGGCCAAGGAGCTCGGGTCAGCCATCGAAATTGCGATCGCCAAGCTCCGTCCCGAGTATCGCGCCTGCATCATGCTGCGTCATGTGGAGGGACGCGCCTACGAGGAAATCGCCGCCACGCTCGATCTCCCGCTGGGCACCGTCAAAACGTATATCCACCGCGCTCGACACGAGCTGCGGAAGGCGCTGGAGCCACTTCGTGAGTAACGGTCAGCCGAACTTGAATTCCGACATGTTTTCCCAGAAACCGCCTGAAACTCCCCGGGAGACGGGCCCGTACGCCCAGGTGGAGGCTCCAATGCAAGAAAGACACCTGCGACCTGACGAAATCGAGCTCCTGCTGGACGGGGAGGAAGGATTCGGCGTAGCGCCCCTTCGGGCCCACGTCCGACATTGTGCGTTCTGTGAGTCCGAGCTGGACCAGGCCCGGGAGTTGATGGTGGCGCTTGATACCCTGCCCGATTTTGCGCCGTCGCCCGCCTTCGCTGACCGGGTCATGAGCCAGGTGCAGGTCTTCGAGCCGTGGCACGCAGCCGCCATGAACACGGCGCAGCAGTTTGTCCCAGCCTCTCGTCCGGCCCGCGTCGCGGCTGGAGCCGGGGTGGCGGTCTCCGCTGGTCTGATCACAGCGGCAGGCACGTGGGCGGTTGCCCGTGCCGATATCGCGCTCCTGATGACCCAGATTGGCCTCGAGAATGTCCGCACGCAGGTGAGTGCCGCCACGAGCGATCTGGTGTCGACCGTGCTCGGTCAGCCCGGGCTCGCAGCGATGCAGTCCAGCACCCCCGAGATGATGGCCCTGATCATGGGCGGATTCGTCGCGGTCACCGGTCTTGGGGTGGTCGGGCTTCGGGCGCTGGCCACCGCCTCCCGCCGCGCGCGCTAGGGGTTGGCGGCCATGGACTCGCTGGCCAACTCCGGTCCCATCGCGGTTGCAGGCATCTTCGGCATTGGGCTGCTGATCGGGCTGATCGTGCTCACGACCGCTGAAGACTCGCTCACGGCGGTCGCCAAGGCCGCGGCGCGGGACATTGGCGGCAGTTTCTGGGTCGGGCTGCTCTGGCAGGCGCTCGCCGTCCCGCTGTTGGCCGTTCTGGTGCTCGGTTGTGCGATCACCATCATCGGCATCCTGGCGATTCCCATCGCGGTGCTGGCGTGGGGGCTCGCATACGCCGGCGCCTTCACGCTCGGACTGCTCGCCGTCGCTCTCGTGATCGGGCGCGCGGTCGCCGGACGCGGCAAGGCCACGGGCTCACGCGCCGCTGCCCTCCGAGGCCTCGTCGTGGGCCTCCTCGCGCTCAGCCTCGTGTGGTTGGGCGCTTCCCTGCTCTCATCCGTTCCGGTGGCTGGAGTGCTTTCGCGGTTAATCGCACTCGGGTTCACTTGGGCCGTGGCCACCGTCGGCCTCGGCGCGGTGGTAACGTCGCGCGGCGGCATCGCCAAGATCCGCATGGAAACGACGCTCACCGAAGTGGCCGTGCCTTCGTGGCAGACGCCCACCCCCGTGCAGGGTGTAGTCGCGGCACGCCGTCCGGTCAGCGCAAACGTCGCACCGTCAGTAGGTTCGGAGTCCGAGCAGCTGTAGCCCTCCGCGTACGTGCGTGTGGTCAGCGTGTGAACGCGTCTGCTGCTTCGCACCCTTTGACGCCCCCGATGTCTGCTCCCCGTCGATTCATTGTGATCTTCACCGTCGCGCTGCTGCTGACGTGGATCACGCTCGCGATCGTGGCCTTCGGCCAGCTGCCGGATCGCATCCCGATGCACTTTGGTCCGTCCGGCGAAGCCGACAGCTACGCGGACAAGTCGGTGCTGTCGTGGTTTGGGCTCCCCCTGGTTGGGGTCATCACCACGCTGATGCTGCTGGGGTTGGCGCACGCGACACATCGCCACCCCACCATCTTCAACATGCCGGCGAAAGAGCAACTGCTCGACCTGCCCACCGAGGCGCAGCAGCCGTTTCTCGAAGAAATCGCCATCTTCATGTCGCTGATGGCCACCTCCGTCGTGCTGCTCTTTGCCGCGATTCAGTATGACTCGTGGCGCGTCGCGCTCGGCCAGCAGCAAGGACTGTCCACCGTCACCCTCGGTGCGATGGCGCTCAGCGTCGGCGGCGTGCTGTTCGCGATGCCGCTCTGGATGGTCAAGTTCAAGCGCGGTATCAACGATGCACATGCGCGATTGAACGCCGGCACGCGTCGCTCGTCGTAGGGGGCCCTACGCTGCAGTAAACAGCACCACGCGGGCACCGCGCTCGAGGCAGCACTGCCGAGCGGCGTTGCCATCGCGTACGGCCAGCTCGATGAAGCCACTCGAGCCCACCAGCGCCACCAGTTCTCCGGGTGAGGCGTCGCCGTACGTGCGCACCACGCGCACCGTCTGATCGGCCGCGCGCACAAAGGCGGCGTGACGCGCCACCAGATTGGTCATCACGTTGCCGAAGCGGTCGATCGTCAGCACCTCGCCGTCAAGCGATCCGTCAGCCAACCGACGCGGTTGCGGAGTGCGACGACGCACCGGCTCGTGCAGGGGCTCACCAAGCTGGTCGAGCGCCTCACCACACGCCACGCGCGCCGCCGCGGGTGCGAAGACATCGCGTCCGTGAAAGGTCGGGGACGCATGCGGATCGACCGGCAGCGCCACCACCCGCGCATCGAGTGCGAAGAGCGCCGGTGACAACACCCCGTTGTCCGGCCCGACCAGAAAACGACCGTCACTCTCCACCGCGATCGCCGCGCGCGACGTGCCAACGCCGGGGTCGACGACGACCAGATGCACCGTGCCCACGGGGAAACGACGCCAGTACCGTGCGAGGGTAAGCCGCGCGTGTTCGATGTCGTGCGCTGGAACATCGTGTGACATGTCGAGCAGCGACACGCCGGGCGCCTGCGTGGCAAGCACCCCTTTGAGTTCGGCGACGTAACCGTCGGCAGTGCCGAAGTCGGTGAGGAGAGTTATCGATGAAGCCAGCATCGTTCAAACGTGCGTGTTCGGTGCGCGCGATGCCAGCGTACACACGGCGTCCGGCACCACGTGGGTCACACTGCCACCCGCCGCCAGCGTCCGCTTTTCCACAACGCTGCCATGAGGATTCCGCGCGCTGCCGCAGTCAGCGCCAGCGTCCACCAGAGGCCGGTGGTGCCGAACTGCGACGCGGCCCACGCTCCCACCGGAATGCGCAGCGCGGTGATCGCGGTACTGCCGAGCATGGGTGCCAGCGTCCATCCAGCGCCACCCATGGCACTCTCCAGAACCACTTCCGCTCCCAGAAACAGCTGACAAAACGCCGCAATCTGGAGGTAGTGCGCAGCCTCGGCGACCACGGCCGTGTCGGTGGAAAACACCCCCGCCAACGTCTCCGGAATCGCAACGGTTACCAGTGCCATCATGCCGCCGAGCACACTCACCAACGAGACGGCGCTCCACCCGGCACGTCGAGCACGATCGACATCGCCCGCACCGAGACTCTGTCCAACGATGGCGGCAACGGCGGCACCGGCACCGACGGAAACGACGTACACAATGCTCTCCACGCGAAAGCCCAGACCGAGCGCTGCGAGCGCCGGTGTGCCAAACTGCGTGGTGGTCCGCGTGAGCAGCACGTAGATGAAGCTGAACACGACGCCGGTGGTGGCAGCCGGCGCGCCGATGCGGGCGATACGTGCCCAGATGTCGAGTCGCGGACGACCCACCACCAGCAGCGCACGTT
>JAGNMU010000127.1 GCA_017991005.1 Gemmatimonadaceae bacterium
CTTTCGGGTTTGGCACTGTCGGCAGTGGTCGAACAACCGCAGGCCGCAATGCACACAGAAATTGGATGGGTTCTGCACCCCGCCCGCGATCGTCCGCTCGCAGCCCGGACAGACACCCGCCGAGATGCGTTTGACCGCCTCCTCGTAGGACAATGATCGCCGACGCTCCGACTCGGTTTGCTGCTCCACCTGTTGCCGCTGCGCGAGGTAACGCCGCATGGCGCGAATCACGTACACGCCCGCGACGAGACTGGCCACGACACCCACGCCGTAGCGCACGTAGCCGCCATAACTGGGCAGGTAGGGCACCAACTCCACAAAAAACGCGAACGCGGCGAACAGGACAAATCCGCGCCAGAGTGGCCAGTAGTCGGTTTTGCGTTTTCTCGCGATGACCCAGCCGGCCAGCACCAGCAGCGGGAGCGTGAGTGCGAGGCGAATGCCGAACACCCGCATTTCCTGCGCGAAACGCGCCCGCTGATATCGACCGTCCGCGGCGCGCTCGAGTTCCTGGTCGGCCTCACGATTGGCGACTAACGCCTGATTCACCGTGATGAGGGTGGCGTCCATCGCTTCGACCTGTTCCTGCGCCGTGCGTTCACTCGCTTTGAGCGCGTCGAGCGCGCGCGTGCGGGACACCACTTCGGGATCCTGCGTCGGATCGGTGGTGGCGGTGCGGGTGGCGACCCAGTTGTCGAAGGCGTCACGCTGCGAGGTGTACGCGTTGCGCGACATCGTCAGCGACTGGTCCGCCCGCTCGCGCGCATCCTGCGTGACGCGCTGCACACGCGTCAGCGAATCGTACGTCGCGCGGAGCTGTGATCGCTGCGCGGGATCGACAAATTCACCGATGGTCACCTGCTGATCGACGCCCGGCAGATCACCGACAATCTTGCCACCGAGCCCGATCAGAAAACTCGCGAACGCCAGCGACACCACCCACATGGCGAAGCCAAAGAGCTTCTCGGGAACGCGCAGGCTGCGAAACATGGTCAGCGGGCCTTGAACGAAGCGATGGCGTGGCGCGTGAAGTCCGAGAGCACCATGGTGCCGCTCATCAACGCGCGTTCGGCCAACAGGGCGTCCCACGATTCCGTGCCCGCCCAGAAGATCCGCTTGAGTTGGGCCATCGCGTCGGGATTGCACGCGGCCAGCTTCCGCAACTCCGACTCGACCGCCGCATCCATGGCTGCCGTATCGTCGAAGACACGCGAATACAGCCCGTGCCGTTCACCCCACGCCGCGTCTCGCCAGTCGGCGTCGACCGCCATCGCTCCGAATGCCGACAGACCGATCTTGCGCTCAATGACCGGGCCAACCACAAACGGACCGATCCCGATCGCGAGTTCGCTCAGCTTGGCCGATGCCGCGCTGACGGCGAAGCTCAGATCGGAGGCGGCAATGAGTCCGACCGCACCACCGGCCGCGCGACCCTGCACACGAACCAGCACGAACTTGGGCACACGCAGCATCGCCAGGATGACGCGTGAAAACCCGCTGAAGAATTCCTGGCCTTCGGTGGTGTTCGAGATGGACACCAGTTCGTCAAACGACGCGCCGGCGCAGAAGGGGCCCGTCCCGCCGCTGGACAGCAGCAACACGCGGGCGCCCGGATCGGCGCCGACGCGTGTGACCGTGTCGGCCAGCTCGCGCAGCAAGGCGCCGGGGAGCGAATTGCCTTTGGGGTGGTGAAAGCTGACGCGACCGATGCCATCGGCCACGTGACTGGTAACGGTACCGCCGCCAACCGTGACCACGGCGGGGCTCGCGGGGGAAGTGTTGGTGATGGACATCCCGAAAAGTACCAGCCGGTGACGCATGACGGACCGGTCTATCCGCTTCAGTCCGAATGGCGGTGTGGGGGGCGGTCCGATTGTCGGCGCCACGCGGCCGTCGGTAGATTTCCGACATGGAACAGAAACCGGCCGTCCCCGTGGAAGATCCGGCGCTTGTCGCCGCCTTTGAGGCGCGCATCGCCGCCGGCGAAAGCATCGAGCCCAAAGATTGGATGCCCGAACGCTATCGCAAGCAGCTGACACGCATGATGTCGCAGCACGCCCACTCCGAAGTGGTGGGCATGTTGCCCGAAGGCAACTGGATCACGCGCGCGCCAAGTCTGCGGCGCAAGTTGTCGCTGATCGCCAAAGTGCAGGATGAGGGCGGTCATGGGCTGTACATCTATTGCGGCACCGAAACACTGGGTGTGGATCGTCACGAGCTGGTGGAGCAGTTGCTCGACGGCCGCGCCAAGTACTCCAGCATCTTCAACTATCCGACCTTGTCGTGGGCGGACATGGGCGTGATCGGATGGCTGGTCGACGGCGCGGCGATCGTCAATCAGACGGTGCTCGCGAAGGCGTCGTACGGTCCGTATGCGCGCGCCATGATCCGCATCTGCAAGGAAGAGAACTTCCACAAGCGGCAGGGCTACGAGATCTGCGCCGTACTGGCCAGAGGCACGCCAGCGCAGCGCGAGATGGTGCAGGATGCGGTCAATCGTTTCTGGTGGCCGGCGCTGGCGATGTTCGGACCCAGCGACACCAACTCGCCCAACTCGGGCGAACTGCTCAAGTGGCGCGTGAAGCGAAAGACCAACGACGAACTCCGTCAGCGGTTCGTGAATCTCACGGTGCCGCAGGCGATCGCACTCGGCATCACGCTTCCCGATCCCGACCTGCGTTACGACGAGGCCACCGGGAACTGGATGTTCGGTGAGATCGACTGGGCGGAGTTTTTCGAGGTGATCGCCGGCAACGGTCCGTGCAATCGCGAACGATTGGAAGCGCGCAACAAGGCCCACGACGACGGGGCGTGGGTGCGTGCCGCCGCGAACGCGTACGCAGAAAAGCAGAACGCCAAGTCGACGGCGGCCGCATGAGCACCAACGGACTGGCAAACGACGCGTGGCCGCTGTGGGAGGTGTTCACACAGGGCGCACATGGCGAACCGTTTGAGCACGCGGGCAGCGTGCACGCGGCCGACGCCGAGCTGGCACTGCAGAACGCGAGGGATGTCTACGCCCGCCGCGGTGAAGCGGTGAATCTGTGGGTGGTCCCCTCGAGTGCCATCACGGCCTCGAGTCCGAGCGACGCCGGTCCGTTCTTCGATCCGGGCAACGACAAGGCGTATCGTCATCCGCAGTTTTATGTGGCGCCGCGTGGAGTGCGGATCTTTTGACCGACACACCGAAGGCCGTGCAGGACGAGGAGAACGACGACGCGCCGATCAACGCCGCGCCGTCGCCCGCCAACAGCTTCAATCCGGCGGGGCTGCGTACGCCGCGCGTCGACAATCCGCTGTTCGAATACGTTGTGCGGCTTGGTGACGACCGCTTGGTGCTGGGACATCGCATGTCGGAATGGTGCGGGCACGGCCCCATTCTCGAAGAAGACATCGCGATGTCCAACATCGCGCTCGATCTCATCGGGCACGCGAGCGCACTGCTGGCGCTGGCCGGCGTCATCGAAGGGAAGGGGCGCAACGAAGATGCGCTTGCGTACTTCCGAGACGGCGTGGCCTTTCGAAACGCGCTGATGGTGGAACTGCCGAACGGAGATTTCGGCTTCACGATGATGCGGCAGTTCCTCTTCTCGGCGTACAGTGTGCTGCAGTGGGACGCGCTCGCCGCGGCACCCGATGAGCGTCTGGCTGCACTCGCGGCCAAGAGTCTCAAGGAATCCAAGTACCATCTGCGCCACAGCAGCGAATGGGTGGTGCGGTTGGGCGACGGTACGGAAGAGAGCCACGAACGGGCCCAGCGCGCACTCGACGCACTCTGGCGTTACACAGGCGAACTCTTCACCCCCGATGGTGTCGACGAGGCGGTGGCGGCGCTTGGGATCACGGTGGATCATGCGGCGCTGCATGCGCGATGGACCGCCATGGTCAGCGACGTGATGCAGCGTGCGACACTCACCGTTCCCGCGGACGGACCGATGCGTCGTGGTGGGCGGAATGGTCGTCACACCGAGCACCTCGGGCACATGCTCTCCGAGATGCAGATCGTCGCGCGGTCGCATCCCGGCGCCAGCTGGTAGGCGCATGGCGCCGCTGACAGTGCCCGATACGCGCGAGGCGGTCTACGAGATCCTTGGCACCGTGATGGATCCCGAAATCCCGGTGATCAGCGTGGTGGAGCTGGGCATCATTCGCGATGCCGTGGTGGAGGGTGATCTCGTGCGTGTCACGGTCACCCCGACGTATTCCGGCTGCCCCGCGATGCATGAGATCGAAGCGGACATCCGCTCGGCGCTGCTCGCACACGGCGCGCGCACGGTGGTGGTCGACACGGTGTACGCCCCGGCATGGACAACCGACTGGATTGGCCCAGAGGCCCGCGAGAAGCTGCGCGCCTACGGCATCGCGCCGCCAGGACGGGCGGAGCCACAGGGGTTGATCACACTGACGCGGGCACCGCAACCGGTGGCGTGTCCATTTTGCGGCTCAACTGACACTCGACTACAGAGCGAGTTTGGCAGCACGGCGTGCAAGGCGATTCACGTCTGCCGCAGCTGTCATCAGCCGTTCGACGAATTCAAGGCGTTTTAAGCGACGACACGTCGCCGTCACCATCTCAACAACGCCCCAGACCGCCGACAGCCAACCGGCCGCCTGAAACGGCCGGCACCACGGTCCAACCATCACGCGACAATCGTGCCCGCCAACTGACGGCGCTTTGCGGACGTTGGCAGCGACTGATCGCTTGTTTGCGGTTGCTGGGCCGGCAGTGTGGCGAACCGATGACCCGCGTGGCCGGCTGTTTCAGGCGATCGGTTGGCGGATGGCGGATGGCGGTTTGGCGTGATGGTTACTTGCGCAGCCACACGACGTGGCGGCAGGGATAGGGCAACGGAATCCTGCGCGGTGGTGGGGCGGCCGTCGTTTCCATGAACTCGATCTCGCTGGCATCAATCGACCAGAGTGGCGCGGTGGCTGGGCCGCCGTTGATCTTCGCGCACTCCCAGTCGATCAGCGGGGAGGCGGTGAAACGCTGCGCGACCTGCTGCGCGTTTTGGGATCCGAACCCCAGGAGATCTTCACGCGTGACATAGCGGGCCCACACCGGATTGGCGCGAATCATCCGGTGATTCATGTCGAACAGATTGGCGCCCTCGATGGGATTGGGCGGCCGCTCGAGTTGCCGGAGCGCTGCGGACATGCGGCGCCCCTCGTCCTTGGGCACCGTGACACTGAGCAGCTGTCGTTCGAACCCCGGTTTCTCCACCCGCACCAGGTAATGTCCCGCCTTCACGGGGATGAAAAACTCGCCGAGTGAGTCGGTCTTTGCGCCGCCAACACCGGCGCCCTGCACCCGGATTTCCGTGGCGCGAAGTGGCCTGCCGTCTCCATCGAGAATGACTCCGCTCAGCCCACCGCGTGATGCCTTCGTGATCACCGAAGGCAGCGACGTGAGTGCCGGCGTGAGCTCGAACACCACCGAGGTGGTGCCGGTGTCGATGCGAATCCGTTCGGACACGGGCACGAAGCCCAGCGCACGAACGCCGATGGTGTAGTCGCCCGGCGTCAGATCCGGCAACGAGAACGAACCGTCGGCCCGCGTGCGCATGGAGCGCCGAAGTTCGGCGAGATACACGATCGCCTCCGGAATGGCCCGGCCGGCCGTATCGCGCACGGTACCCGTGATGGTGCTGCCACCCTTCGCGGCGGCGGTCGTACGCTGCGCGGCAACAGGAATGGCACACGCCGACAGCATCACCAGCCCGATCATCATTCTGGTACGGATCACTCGATACTCCAGATCAGGGCAGATGAGCGGCACCCGACGCAAATGTGCCGCAGATACCGGCAACGGCAAGATTTTAG
This sequence comes from Gemmatimonadaceae bacterium, assembly GCA_017991005.1. GTDB lineage: Bacteria > Gemmatimonadota > Gemmatimonadetes > Gemmatimonadales > Gemmatimonadaceae > Gemmatimonas. Next base: position 5,824 of record JAGNMU010000127.1, read on the forward strand.
ATCACGAATGCACTAAGGACCACGACGAGGCCGTGAGGCTTCTTCGGCAGCGGCGGTGCTTGGTGAAGGACAAAGGGGCGGAGGAACTGATCCAGGGGTCAGGTAGCAGGTTCTGCCGCCTGATTCCTGGATCAGTTCCTCCACCCCTTTGTCCTTCAGCCACCCGAGCCGGATTGCACCAGACCCGTTCTAGCTCAAACGCTTTGCTGCTTAGCGCATCGTGTCGAACGGCACGCGGCCGTTACGCTGCGATTCGCTGCGGCACGAGGTCGGGGAACCGGTCTCGCCGCTGATCAGCTGCCAGATTTCCACGCGGCGATTCGGCGCCTGCTTGGCCTTGTTGGCCGCCGAGACACGCGGACGCGGCGGATTCGGATCCGCATCGCCATCGCGCACGATGATGCACTGCTCGCCGTAGCCGGCCATGCTGAAGCGGTCGGCGGCAACATCGGTGCCCGCCAGCTTCTTGAGTGCGGCCGTGACGGCCGTTGCGCGGCTGGTGGACAGCTTCTGGTTGTACGACTCGTCGCCGTACCAGTCGGTGTGACCTTCGACGGACACGCGGAGGCTCGGGTCACGCTTCATGGCGTCCACGACAGTCTGCAGCAACGCCTTGCCGGCCGGGAGAATCGTGGCCTTGTCGAAGTTGAAGTGCGTGCTGTCGAGGCGAATCATGCCCGTCGGCGGTGGCGGCGGCGCAATGCAGGTGATCGTGGCCGTCGCGCTCTTGCTGCTGTTGTAGGCGTTCTTCGTGGCGGTGATGGTCGAGTTGCCGCCACCCACGCACCTCGCGGTGCCATTGCTGATCGTGGCGACGCCCGTGTTGGACGACGTCCACGTGGTCGCAGCGCCGAGATCGACGTTGTCGACGTCACGCGCGGTCGTGGTGTACGCAGCGGTTTCGCCCACGTTCTTCGTCTGCGACGGCGGCGTCAGCGTGAACGTCCAATCCGGATACGGCACAACGGCCGTGGCCGAGACGGAGCGTTCGATCTTCTTCACGAGGCCTTTGCAGGTGATCGTCGCGGTGCCGGCCTTGACGGCCGTCACTTTGCCCGTGTTGTCAACGGTCGCGATGCTGGCATCGCTCGACGTGCACACGAGGTTCTGCACCTTGCGGGTCTCGATCGGACGCTGCTTCATGTCCATCGCGCTGAGTGCGTACTGACGGTTGGCACCCTTGGCGATCGTGGCGGTGGCCGGTGCGATGGCCATCGACCAGTCGAACTTCTCGCTGTCCGACGCGCAGTTGCCGCGGAGCGCGTAGTTCACACCGAGACGCACACCGAGGTTCTTGGACGTGCCGGTGAGTTCCTGTTCATTCGGCGACGGATTGAAATCGCCGATACCATCGAGGCGTGCGCCCCACTTGCCGGCTGAGCAGAACTTGAGACCGACCAGTGCCGCCACACCGTCTTCGTATTCGTTGGCCGTGGAGCGACCCTTGTAGATCGAGTTCACATAGCCGCCGCCAAGCACGAGACCGACACGCTGCGAGAACGGAATCGTCAACGTCGCCAGTCCGTGAAACGGGCTGTACTTGATGTCTTCGTTCGGCGCGCGATTGGCCTTGGTCGGACCGTACTGAATGTCCGCTTCCACGCCGAGCCACTTGTAGACGGACACACCGATACGGCCGCCGATGGCGCCGACGTTGTCCATCTTGAGCTTGTCATCGAGCTTCGTATACTGGCCGAACACGCCCACACCAATCTGCGTGATCGGACCCTGTGCCTGCGCCGCAGACGCTGACATCGCCGTAGCGAGCAGCGTGAGACCGACGATTTTTTTGTGCATGAAGTCCTCTATGAAGGAGAGACATTTAGCGAGCTGATCTGTGCTCACTTTGGCCTCCTCTTGCGCTCCGAGGCCAAACAATAAAGTAACCCGTTCGTGCCTCAGGTTACAAAGGATTTTTCGCCGCCCGAGGAGCGGGATCCACCGAGCGAGCCACTGGGGCGGACGTCTCCCCCCTGAGAGCGAGACGCGCATCGTCCGCACGCCTAGTCCTCACGCCGAGGCTCCCGCAGACATCAGGTGCGAAGCAGTCGCTCGATCGCGTCCGCGACACGCGCGGCATCGGGCAATACGGCATCGAGGAGCTGCGGATGATACGGCATGGGAATGTCCTGCGGCGCGAGGCGTTCGACGGGTGCATCGAGAAACCAGAACGCGTCGCTGCCCAGGGTGCCGGCGATCTCCGCGCCAAAGCCGGCGGTGAGATTGTCCTCGTGCACGATGAGACAGCGATGCGTGCGGCGCACCGAGTCCAGCACGGCGCGCTTGTCCCATGGGGCGATCGTGCGGAGGTCGATCACCTCGACGTGCTCACCAAAGCTGGCGGCCGCCTCCACACACCGGTGCACCATCGCTCCCCATGTGACGAGCGTCACACTTGTTCCGGATTGAACGATGCGCGCCCGACCGAACGGCAGCACATAGTCGTCGCCTGGATACCGCGCGCTGCCGTCTCCGGTCATCAGGAGCGACCGGTGTTCGAAGAAGATGGTGGGATTCGCGCCACGCATCGCGGCACGCAGCAAGCCGACCGCATCGGCGGCATTCGAGGGCATCGCCACCTGCCACCCGTACGCGTGCGCAAAGCGGACTTCGTCGCTCAGACTGTGCCAAGGATCGCCCACGTCCTTGCCGAAGCCGCCGGGCATCCGCACGATGATCGGCGCGGAAAACCGGTTGGCGGTGCGCCAGCGCATCGTGCCGCAATTGTTGAGCTGCTCGGTGGCCGGATCGGCGTACTTCCGAAACTGAATCTCCGCGACCGGCACCAACCCGCTGATCGACATGGCAACCGCCCGACCGATGATGGCCTCTTCGGACAAGCTCGTATCGAACACGCGGTCCGCACCGAACTGCTTCTGCAATCCCTCCGACACCAGATGCACGCCGCCCTTTCGGCCAACATCTTCGCCGAACACCACCACTTTGGGGTTCGCCGCCAGCTCGCTGCGCAGGGTCCGCCTGACCGCTTCCGCAAATCGCAGCATATCGCCGTCGTCGTTCGGCACATCGGTGCCGCCGAGCGCTGCGCGTTCGGCGCGTGACAATCCGCCGAGGGCCTCGGGCACGTCAGAGGACGGGTCTTCGAACACATGTTGCGCAATGCGTGAGGCGTCGGGGATGGCGCGTGCGCGCGCCGCGTCGAGCGCCGCCGCCACATCGCCGGCGACCTCGGCCTCGAGTTCACGCCACTCGTCCGCCGACATGTACGCCGGCACCAGATACTCGCGCAGTCGCGGCAGCGGATCACGCAACGCGTCGGCGGCGATATCACCTTCGGTACGATAGCCCTTCTGGTTGTCGGGTCCCGAGTGACTCGACAGGCGCGGAACCGTCAAACGCACCAGCGCGGGGCCACGACCGGCCCGCACGTGCAGCACGGCATCCTGCAGCAGCTCCGATGCGTGGTGTGGGTCCGCGCCGTCGCCGTTGAGGACATGCAGATTGCCGAACGACGCGAGGTTGCGCGCGATGTCACCGCCGGGCGTCTGCATGTGGCCCGGCACGGAGATACCAAGGTTGTTGTCCTCGATGTAGAACAACATCGGGAGTTTGAGCGTGGTCGCCATTGTGAGCGCCGCCCAGAACCCGTTGGTGGCCACCGAGCCATCGCCGCCCAACGCGACACTGATGCTGTTGCTGAATCGCGAGTCGCCCAGGGTGTCGCGATGATATGTGATGGCTTGTGCCCACCCCGCCGCCGGGGTGTACTGCGAGCCCACATCGCCGGACATCGGCAGCACCACGGCGCCCTCGCGATTGGGGAGATTGCACACCACCCCGATATCGCGTCCGTCACTGAAGCCACCGGCGCGTCCGAGCGGACTCCCCAGCGCGTCGTCGAGCGGCAAGCCGAGCGCGAGCAGGAGCGGGCGCGAGCGATAGTACGCTCCCACGCCGTCACGCGTCCCGGTCAGCAGCGAGCCCAGTATGGCCTGCGCCATATCGTGGCCGCGCGCGGAGAACTGGTAGAGCACCACGTGCTCTTTCGGAACGGAGGCCCGATTCCGGTTGGTGGATTCCTCGACGTCATCGAGGGCGCGCGACACCAAGGTGTGGTACGCGATGCGACGCCAGTCAAATCCGGCACGCGGCGCGGGAGTGACGGGGGCGCGGCCGGGACGGGAGCGCGCGCGGGTGGGGGAGTGCGACATGGGGCGAAATCTCGCCTTGGGGTACGGGGGACGGAACTGCAGCGCCGTGCCATCCCTCGATGCGGCGTACCGGTCTCGCGTCGGTCGCGCGTCTACCGTCGCATCGCTGGCGTCGGCTCGGTCGCACCCGCGTCGAGTGGGAGCTCGGTG
>JAGNMU010000600.1 GCA_017991005.1 Gemmatimonadaceae bacterium
AACGGGCCGACAGCGCGCGTGCACTCGCCCGCCGCATCGATTCGCTGCGCGTACCGATCGCCCAGGTGCAGGGAATGAGCGAGGAGGTCAAATCGCGTACGTTGCCGACGACGTATCCAGTCTTTCGTTCGCTCTCGACTGCGGCCGATGGAACCATTTGGGCACGGCGCTGGAGTGCGGCGAATCAACGCGGATCCTCCTGGTTCGACCTCATCTCGGAGAATGGTGTCTATCGCCGCACCGTGATGGTGCCTGCCGATTGCACGACGTTGCCCGCGCCGGTCATCCGCGGCAGCGTGCTCGCCTGTGTCCAACTCGACCCCGACACCGACGCGGAAACCGTGATCATCGCACGGATCCCGCGCTAACCTCGTTCCCCCCACCATAGCCGATCGCCGATCGCGCATCACCGATAGCGCAGTTCGTCTCGGTCCGTTCGCCGTCCGCACCGTAGCGCCCCGCCTTCCCCCGCGCCATGTTCCCGCGATCGGTCGGGCTCCGAGTGCGTGCGATCCCCGTACGACGCCAAGCCCACCCCCCGAGGAGAGCAACCCGTGGACGCTGGGTTCGTGCAGACGATTCGCACACACGCCGTTGTAGTCATCGCGATGCTGGCCGCTACCAGCGTTGCTGCGCAGCCAAGTGGCAAAGTCGCCAAGCAGACATTTCCCACGGACCCCATGGCGTCCGTGCCCAAGCTCCCGACCATCGTCTCGGCCAAAGGCAGTGAGCTCGCCGATGTGGTTGAGCGATACCAAGCCGACCAGAGTGCCGTCAATCGTCGCTATGACGGCATCGATTCGCCCGAGCAGCGAACGCGCGTGCGTGCGTTCGCCACTGCGTGGCGTGAGCGACTGAAAGAGATCGACTTCGACAAACTGTCGCAGGAGGGCAGGGCCGACTACGTGCTGCTCGACAACTACCTGCGGTATCAGCAGGAACTCGCCGCACGACGGGAGAAGATGCGCGGGGAAGTCGCGCCGCTGTTGCCGTTCACCGATCGGCTGTTGTCGATGCACGATGCCCGCCGCAATCTCATAACCATCGACGCACAACGTGCGGCTCGCACGCTTGCTGAGGTCACCAAGCAAGTCGACAGTCTGCGCGCCCTCTTCGAAGCGCCTGCCGGCCGTGGTGCGGGTGCGGGCGGCGGTGCGCCGGTGGCGGACAGCGCGGCGCGTCCACGCGCTGCTGCTCCTCGCGTGTCACGAACTGTTGGCAATCGCGCGGCCGAAAACCTCGATGCCGTGCGCAACGTGATCGGGCAGTGGTTTCGCTTCTACGATGGATTCGACCCGATGTTTTCCTGGTGGGTGGCCAGCCCCTACCAGAAGTTTGACGAATCGCTGCAGCGGTATGCACAGACCATTCGCCAACGCGTGGTGGGGATTCCGGCAACGACGACCGTTGCGGCAGGCGCGGCGGGTGGCGGACGTGGCGGCGCTCCTGGCGGAGCGGGCGGCGGTGGCCGCGCTGGCGGTGGAGGCGACAACACCGGTCCCATTATCGGCGACCCCATCGGTGCCGACGGCCTCGCGACCGATCTGCGCTACGAGATGATTCCGTACACGGCGCCCGAGTTGATCGCCATCGCTGAGCGTGAATACGCCTTCAGCTTGAGTGAAGCGAAGAAAGCGGCGCGCGAGATGGGCTTTGGCGACGATTGGAAAGCGGCTATGGAGAAAGTGAAGAACGCGTACGTCGAGCCGGGCAAACAGCCCGATCTTATTCGCGATCTGGCACTTCAGGCCGAGGCGTTTTTCGATCAGCACGACTGGATCACGATCCCGGCACTGGCGCGCGAAGACTGGCGCATGGACATGCTCTCACCCGAGCGGCAGCGTACCAGTCCGTTTTTTCTCGGTGGCGAATCGATTCTCGTGTCGTATCCCACCGACGACATGACGGATGATGAGAAGATGATGAGCATGCGCGGGAACAATCCGCACTTCTCGCACGCCACCGTGTTCCACGAACTCAATCCTGGGCACCACCTGCAGGGCTTCATGACGGCGCGATACAACTCGCATCGTCGGTTGTTCTCCACGCCGTTCTGGAACGAAGGACAGTCGCTGTACTGGGAGATGTTCCTCTGGGATCGTGATTTTCACGTCACCCCCGAAGACCGTATCGGCGCATTGTTCTGGCGCATGCATCGCAGTGCGCGCATCATCTTTTCGCTCAACTTCCATCTCGGGAAGATGAATCCGGAGCAGGCGATTCAGTTCCTGGTGGATACGGTCAACTTCGAGCGGGCCAATGCCGAGGCCGAAGTGCGCCGCAGCTTCAACGGCACGTATTCGCCGTTGTATCAGGCCGCGTACATGCTGGGCGGGCTGCAGCTGCGCACCTTGTACAAGGATCTGGTGGTCACGAAGAAGATGACGGATCGCGAATTCCACGATGCCGTCATTCAGAGCGGCCCGATGCCGATCGCGATGATCCGCGCGCGGTTGCTCAAGACGCCGCTCACGCGTGACGGCGCCGCGGCGGCGAACTGGCGATTTGCCGAAGAGTTGCCGCCGCCGCGTCCGTTTCCCGTGAAGGGCGCCAAGTAGGCCGGCACCGATGGAGTCGCCCAAGGGAATCGCGAGCCGGCTCAAGCGCACCATGCACGGACCGATGTGGCATGGGCCGAGTGTGCTGGAGGCGATCGGGGATCTGAGCGCCGTCGACGCGGCGGCGCATCCGATTCCCCACGCGCACTCGGCGTGGGAACTGGTACTCCATATCGCGGCGTGGGCTGAGATCGCAC
>JAGNMU010000601.1 GCA_017991005.1 Gemmatimonadaceae bacterium
CCATCCCACCCACCCTCGCTACTTTCCAAGGCTGCGACGGAGGCGGTTTGTCAAACCGGCTCCGTTTGCAGTCTGTTGGCAGTTTGTTGGACAGGTGGCCGAGTGGTTGAAGGCACCGGTCTCGAAAACCGGCATACCGGCAACGGTATCGTGAGTTCGAATCTCACCCTGTCCGCTGTGCAGTTCGTGCTGTGAGACGCAGGACCGCGTGACGTGCTTCCCGGATGGGTGGCCGAGTGGTTGAAGGCGCACGCCTGGAAAGCGTGTGGGCATGAAAGTGTCTCGCGAGTTCGAATCTCGCCCCATCCGCTGGACGCCTCGTTGGCCTCGCCAACGAGGCGTCGTGCGTTCAGGCCGGTCCGCAAGGCAAGTGGGACCGACGTCACCATACGCGGGACTGCGCGTTGCGGCGTCTGCTCTTTCGCTCCATCTTCCGGCCACGCACATGTCGCCTGATCTGCCGTGCCGACCGTGCGCTACCTGACTGACGGAGGAGTACGATGCAGCAAGTCCAGCGGTCCGCCCGTGCCGTGTCCCACGTGCGGCGCCTCGCAGTCTCATCGATGGCCGTTGTCGCACTCGCGCTGACCGCGCAAGCCGCGTTCGCCGTTGGCGGCACGCAGCCCAAGCCGCAGCTCAACGTCGAAACGGAACGCAGCCCCCAGGGCGCCAAGCTGACGTTCAAGGGAAAGAGCTGGGCCCCGGCCGCCCGCATCAAAGTCACCGGAACGCGCGCGCCTGGCGCCGCCAAGCCGCAGGATTTCGGCACGTTCTCGGCCGACTCGACCGGTGCCTTCACGGGACGCGCCGTCGCACAGTGCAGCACCGACAACATGGATGTCGGCTCCGCCGAACAAGTCACGATTACCGCCACCGATTCGGCGACCAGCGTCAAGGTCTCGACGCGAGTGCAGGGTGGTGCGTGGGTGTGCCAGTAGTCCACGAACCACGATGCTCGTAGTTTTTGTCGCGCCACTCTTTTCACCGGCCGCCTCGCAAATGATCGAGGCGGCCGTATCGCTGCCGGGTGTACGGCTCGCGGTCGTGACGCAGGAGCCGCTGGAGCGGCTCGCGCCGGACGTCGCCGATCGACTGGTCGGTCATTGGCGCATCGACAACGTCCTGCATGAGCCATCGCTCGAAGGCGCCATCCGAGCACTCGCCGCGATGCATGGAACCGTCGATCGGTGCTTCGGGGCGCTCGAGCAGCTGCAGCAACCGCTCGCGGCCGTTCGCGAACGCCTTGGCATCACAGGGATGTCATCCTCGGCCGCGTCGAACTTCCGTGAAAAGGGTCGGATGAAAGACGTGTTGCGGTCGGCGGGGGTGCCGGTCGCCCGGCACGCGATGATCGGGACACGCGGTGATGCGGCGGCGTTTGTGCGGGAAGTCGGGTATCCGATTGTCATCAAACCGCCGGCCGGCGCCGGTGCGCTCGCCACGGCTCGCATCGCCGACGATCAGGCGCTCGATCGATTTCTCGCAGCGCACGCGCCGCGACCGGACGATCCGATGCTGGCCGAAGAGTTCCTGCGAGGAACCGAACACTCGCTCGAGACGGTGTCGATTAACGGGCAGGCCGTCTGGCACTCACTGACCCACTACTATCCCACGCCGCTGCAGGTGCTGGAAAATCCGTGGATTCAGTGGGGGGTGGTCCTGCCGCGTGAGGTGGACGATGCCGCGTATGATGACATTCGGGCCATCGGCGCACGCGCGCTCCAGGCGCTCGGGATGCGCACCGGCGTTTCCCATTGTGAATGGTTCAGGCGGCAAGATGGGTCGGTCGCGATCAGTGAGATTGCGGCGCGTCCCCCGGGTGCACACATCACCACCATGATCTCGCGCGCGAACGACATGGATTTTGTCAAAGCGTGGGTTGCGCTCATGGTCTTCGGCGCGTTCGAGCCGCCGATGCGTCGCTACGCCGTCGGCACGGCCTACCTTCGCGGCCAGGGCACGGGACGCGTGCAGCGCGTCGAAGGGCTCGAGGAGGTGCGCCGCGAGTTCGGGGCGCTTGTGTGCGACATCCGCGTGCCGGCGCGCGGACACGCGCCTACCGGAAGCTATGAAGGCGAAGGGTACATCATCGTCCGACACCCCGAGACGGCCGTCGTGCAGCAGGCCGTCCAGCGAATTGTCTCCCTTGTGCGCGTTCACCTCGGCTGATCGAGCTTGTCCATGTCAAAAACCGTCCTCATGATCACGCCCGGGTATCCGGGCGAAATGCCGTATTTCACGCGCGGACTGTCCGTGCAGGGCGCCACTGTACTTGGCGTGGCCAACGGCCCCGCGCACGAGCTGCCGGAGTTGGCACAGCGACATCTCGCCGGGTATCTGCAGGTCCCTGACTTGTTCACCAACAGCGTCTCCGCCATCGAGCAAATCCGTCGGTGGCTCGGGGGACGCACCCTCGATCGCGTCTGCTGCCTCTGGGAGCCGGGCGTTGAATTGGCCGCGCAGATCCGCGAAGCACTCGGCGTGCCGGGCCAGTCGTTCGAGCAGGCACAGCGTTTCCGGAACAAGGACCTGATGAAGCAGGCGCTCTCCGCCGGCGGCGTCCGTGTTCCGCGACACGCCGTCGCAACCACAGCCAAGGAAGTCTGGGCCGGTGCCGAAATCATCGGCTATCCGCTGATCCTCAAACCCATCGCCGGCGCCGGCTCGATGGATACGTTCCGCTGTGATGACGCGGCCGATGTGGCGCACGCCATTGCGCAGCTCGGACACATCGCGGAAGTCGATGTGGAAGAA
>JAGNMU010000602.1 GCA_017991005.1 Gemmatimonadaceae bacterium
GTATCCATCTTAGCCTGACTGGCCTGCGCCTGCTCGCGTTGCACCGCCTGCTCGGCGCGTCGGATGCGCTCCTGCAAGGCCGCCAGTTTCGTGGCGTACTTGCCGCGCATCGTTTCCACCTTCGCATCACGACCTTCGCGCGATTTCTGCTGCAGTCGAATGCGGAAGTCGCGTTCGTGTTCGCCGGGCGCGGACGTCAGTTTGAGTGCCGTGCTTTGCAGCAGTGCGACCTGCTCGTTGGTGGTCAGCCACTTCTGAAACGACTTGGTCCAGACGGGATAACTCTTGGCGGTTGTGGCGGCCTTGGGCAACGCACCAAACGCGGCGCCGTCGCGCGGACCGCGTTCGAGAACCGACGGGTCGAGCTCGACACGTTCGGCCGATTCCCATTCCAGGGAAATCGGACCGTCGTCGAGTGATCCGATCAACACCACGCGGCGCTGCTCGGTGATGTTGTATTTCGCGCTGGCAAACGACACGTCGGCCACGCCGATGATGGCGGGATGGTAGCTGATCGACTCCGCGCCGCCGCGAGGCGGAATGAAAAACTGCGGCACATCGGGCGGCAGCACTGGCGCATGCGCGACGGGCGTTGCGTCGAGCGAGGCCATCCCGCCGCCACTCGTGCTGATCCCGCCGGCGGGTCGCGATGTGCCCGCACCACTGGGTGCGCCTGTGCCAGACGCGGTGGACGACACACGCTGCATCGCCGACAGCTGCTTGATCTGCTCGCGGGTCATCGGACCGGCGAGATACGACATGGTCCACCGCGTCTCGAACGTGATGGGCGCCGGCTCGTGCACACTGTGCAGCAGGAAAACCCGTTTGCCGAGTCCGGCGATCGTCTGTTCCATGGCCGTGCGATCGAAGGGCTGTCCGCCAGACGCGCCTTCGAGTCCGTCCATCACGCGCATCTTGTCGCGTTCCGTCTGGAGACGCCCGATGAACCACGTGCCCGTATTGGACAGGCCGCGATAGTCGAGGTCCACCGGATTCTGCGTGGCGAGCACCACCCCCAAGCCGTACGCGCGCGCCTGCTTGAGCAAGGTGAGCAGCAGCACCTTGCTGGGCGGGTTGGCGACCGGCGGCATGTACCCGAACAGTTCGTCGATGTACAGAATGGCCCGCAGTGATCCGGTGCCGGGTTGCGCGCGTACCCACGCCAGAATATCCGCCAGCAGCAACGTCATGAAAAACATGCGCTCGGCGTCACCCAGATGGGCTATGGAAATGATCGACCCCTTGGGCCGACCATTCGCATCGTACAAGAGATTGGCGGTGTCGAGCGGATCACCTTTGAGCCAGTTCTGAAATCCCGGCGCGGCCAGCAGGTTGTTGAGTCGCATGGCCAGCTCCATGCGGTCCTTGGGCGGAAACACCGTGTCGAGTGGCATCACGCCCACGGTGTTGAACGGCGGCGACTGAATGCCGCCGATCAGTCCGGCCAAATCGAGATCGCGTCCCTCGCTCCACGCCGACGAGAGCAGGTTGGCGAGTAGAATGTGTTCGCGACTGCTGATCGGATCGGCGTCGATGCCCAGCAGTGCCAGCACACTGGTCGCCGTGGCGTCCACACGTTCGCGCAGCGCTTCGCTGTCATCGCGAATGGCCGCTGGCGGCGCGACGAACGCGCGCAGCAAGGACAGCGGCGTGCCCGCCGTGCTCCCCGGCGTGTACACGGTGACATCTGCGGCATCGACCAGACGTTGGATGCGCGCGCTGTCTTCGCCCCATCCAGCAAGGCCATCTTTCCACAGGGACGCCTGCTTCGCGGCGAATTCATCGGGCGAGGCGCCCGCATTGGCCGCCTGCTGCGCGTCGATCCACGGGCGAAAGTCCGAGGCCGCCAGCGATGGAAAACGCAACGCCAGATTCCCCAGATCGCCTTTGGGATCGATGGCGATCACCGGAACTTTATCGATCAGCGCTTCTTCAAGCAGTCCGATGCCAAGGCCCGTCTTGCCACTTCCCGTCATGCCGATGATGACGGCATGCGTCGTCAGGTCTTTCGCGTCGTAGAGGACGTAGTCCTCCTGCCGGGCGCGGGTGGGCAGGTCATAGCGCTTGCCAAGGTAGAAGGCGCCAAGCGTTTCAAAATCCGTCATGCTCACTGTCCAGGAGGGCGGGAGGAGGTGCCAGCACGCGCGATCCGCAGTAGCTCATCGGCGTGGCCTCGCAGGTTGTCCACTTCGTATGGCTGCAGCAATCGATCGGCGTCATTCACACGTTTGCCCGAACGGACGAGCGAGTCGGCGATCCACTCGAGCTCGATGATGGACGTGAGCGTATCCGGCGTCGCTTTGGCGCCATACAACACCTGCACGCGCGACTCGCGTGCCGTTTGCAGGGCGCCAGTGGAATCGAAGCGAAACTGACGGACGGCACGGGTGCTGTCGGTGAACATCGCCGTTTCGTCGAGCTGCGTGATCCGTGGGCCGTCGAGCGTGGCGGTCCACGTGGAGCGGGCGTCCGCTCCCTGCCACGCGCCTTCGCGTGTGCCCGGTCCGATCAGACTATCGGTGATCGCCGCGGTGCGGGGATCGGGTGTTGGCGCTGCCCGTTCACCGCAGGCGGCGCCGCTCGCCACACTCACGGCCAGCAGCACAAGGGCGCAGACGCGCTGCGCAGGGCGGGGCAGGCGCCGCGGAGTCAGCGGACGCAGAGGCGAACACGTGGAACGAGACATCGGCACTCAGGGCAAGGAAGACGCGAACGACGACCATGGCCGTATAACGTGCGCAGGCGGGCG
>JAGNMU010000603.1 GCA_017991005.1 Gemmatimonadaceae bacterium
GCCATTGGTGGGACCGCACAGCGCGTGCCGACTCCGTTTGTCCTCGATGCCGCAGTCGGCGCGCCCGCCGCCGCGAATACACCGCGCATCGCGATCGGCGCAGCGCAGATCCCCGCGTCGTTTCCCGCACAACAACTCGTGACACCCAAGCAGGTGGTGTACACGTCCGCAGATGGCATGAAGGTGCACGCCCAACTCTTCGAGCCGCCGGCAGGCGGGCCAACCAGAAAAGCCGCCATCGTCTACGTGCACGGTGGTCCGCCGCGCCAGATGCTGCTCGGATGGCACTACGGTGACTACTACTGGAACGCGTACGCGATGAATCAGTATCTCGCCAACCGCGGATTTGTCGTGCTATCGATCAACTATCGGTTGGGCATCGGCTACGGCCACGACTTTCATCGGCCGGCGCACCCAGGACCGGCAGGCGCCTCGGAGTATCTGGATGTGAAGGCCGCCGGCGAGTGGCTGCGCAAACAACCGGGCATCGATGGCGCACGGATCGGTATCTATGGCGGCAGCTACGGCGGATATCTCACCGCCCTCGCACTCGGACGCAATTCGGAGATCTTCGCGACAGGTGTCGACATTCACGGCGTACACGACCAGACGTCCGACAACGGTCAGCGCTTCGGTGGCGTCGCATGGCGCGTGGAGCGACCCGCCCGGCTGATCGATTCGCTGGCGCGCGTGGCGTGGCGCTCGTCGCCGGTGAGCGCCGTTCACACGTGGCGATCGCCCGTGCTCTTCATACACGCCGACGATGACCGCAACGTGCGTTTCAGCCAGACCGTCGACCTGGTGCAGCGTTTGCGCGCCCGAAACGTGCCGCTCGAGGAGATCACCATCGTCGATGATACGCACCATTTCATGCGGCGCGCCAACCAGGCCCGAGTGAACGCCGCCATCGCCGAATACCTGGAGCGCAAACTGACCCCACTCGGCACCGGAAGCGCGCCGCGGTAGGCGGTCGCCTTGTAGATTTCCACATCACCCTGCCGTCGCCGACTTTCCCACTCACTCGCGAGACGTGTATGAACGAGATCACGGTTGCGGGCAACAAACTCAAGTCCACACTCAAGCAGCTGCTGCGCGAAGGCAACGTTCGGCGCGTGATCATCCGTAACGCGAGCGGGCGGACACTGCTGGACATGCCACTCACCGCCGGCGTAGCGGGCGCAGTGCTGATGCCCTTCTGGATGGCCGTCGCAGGGATCGTCGCGTTGGCCAAGGAGTTCACGATCGTGGTGGAGCGGGATCCGGATACCTCGGTGGTGCGCGCGCCGGAGTGAGCGGCGTGCGCCCACGCGCCGCCGTGTGTTCGCGAGCCGCAACCACTCACCGAATCTGCTGACTCGCCCGCAAGTACGAGATCAGCGCCTTCCGCCGTGTGCTGTCGGCGATGCCTTCAAACGCCATCCGTGTGCCGGGCACCATCGCGGATGGATTCTTGAGAAAGGCATCGAGTCGTTCCTCTGTCCACGTGCCACCAAGCTGCTTCAGCGCCGGAGAGTATTCGAACGACCTATCTGACGACACGCGGCTGCCAATCACATCGCGAAGCGGCGGGCCGAGCACCGTGCCTTCGCGCTCGAGTCCGTGACACCGTGCGCAGGCGTCGTAGGCCATTGAGCCGGCAAACTCGTTGCGCGCCGGTGAGGCCACAATCAGACGACTGTCGTCAGTCCACATGACGATGCGTCCATCAGCACCTTCGGCCACGTCGCGGATGCGAGCGCCAACGGCGATGGGTTCGGCGTACGCCACACGTTCGCCAACAAGACGCACGCGAAACAGCGACTCGGCGATGAGCGAAGCGATGAGCAGATCGTGTCGCCAGCGTGGAAACGCCGTGCCCCGCACCTCGAGCAGATTTGAGATGCCGATACTCGGCACAAACGTATGCACAGCGGGGATCGAACGTGCGGCGACCGCCGAGTCGGCCGTGAAGGGCCACACAAACGAACCGTACTGCGTTCCGTACGTCGTCCCTGGAAAGCCGTAGTCGCCGCGCGGCCGAAGGAGGTTGATTTCGTCGCCGCCACGCGGACCGTGTTCGGTGCTCCAGATGCGGCCGAGATGGTCGATCGTGAGGCCTTGTGCATTGCGGTGACCGGTGGTGAAGATCGACCGCGAGCCGTCAGGCGCGATGGCATGCACCGCGCCGTAGTCGCTTGGGCGTCCGGTCGAATCGACGCCACGCACGTCCAGCAACCCGTAGTCGCCGAGCGTGAGCAAGAGCGTGCCATCCGCTCGTCGCACTAGCCGGCCGCCCGATTCAAACGGGTCGAAGGCTGGCGCCATCGGCACACACGGCTGCGATGAGAAGATTGTGCGCCAGCGCGTGGCGTCGCCGGCGACCGCGGGTGCGGAAGACAAGACGGCCGCGGAGACATGCTGCGTCACACAGCGCGCCTGCGCATTCCACCGTTCGTGCGCGATGTAGACGCTTGCAGGCGTGGTCGTTGTATCGAGTGCGATACCCGTGACCTTGAGATGCGGACGGGTGCCGGCACTTCGTGTCCATTCCGCCACACCCATCTCGGGGGCCGTCATCGACAGGCGCGAAACGCGAAGCGAATCCGCGGCCTTTCCGCCGGTGGAATCGAAGCGGAGACTGTAGAACGTTCCGGCACCGGTTACCAGGACAAAGCCGTCACCGTACACGGCAAGCGCTCCGGCGCGTTTTGCGCGAGAGCTGTCGGCAAGCCGTTGATACCGGAGCGCGATCGGCTCGAGCGCCGT
>JAGNMU010000128.1 GCA_017991005.1 Gemmatimonadaceae bacterium
ACGATGCGTCCGGCGCCTCTGGAGGGCACGTGGCTGTTGTCGGGCTACGAGGTGGGGCGCGGCGCGCTGTACGGTCGCCTGACGGTCACGAAGGTCAAGGGTACCGACGATGAGATCACGACGCGCGCCGTGTATCGCTACGCGAGTGGTGGGGCCCCCGTGGTGCGCGATGGCAAGTCGATGGTGTACACGGGTCACCAGTGGCGCGGGCGTTCCTCGGCCATGGCGACGAGCGCCGACAGCGCGTGGCGTGAGGTGATGAGTGTGGAACCGGGATGGCAGGAGATGTCCGGCCGGTGGTTTCGCGGCGGCTACGATGAATTCGGCATTGACATCACGGCGCGGCGGCTCGGTAGCGGCGCCACTGTGGACGGCGTGTTGCCCAAGGCGCTCGCCCGCGGCGCGCGCGATGTGGAGGTGACCGTCTTTGGCGCCAATCTGTCCAAGACGGCGGCGCTCGACTTCGGCCCCGGCGTTCGCGTCACGCGGGTCGTGCGCGCGAGCGCAGACGAAATTGTGGCGCGGGTCAGCGTGGATTCCGCGGCGCGCGTGGGCAGTCGTGACCTGTTTGTCGGCGGCGCCGCGCTCAAGGATGCGATCGTCACGTACGACCGTATCGACCGCATACGCGTGCTCCCCAACTCACACATGGCGCGTGTCGGTGGCATACGCTTTCCCAAGCAGTACGCGCGCTTTGAAGCGGTGGGTGTCTCGAATGGTGCCGACGGCAAGCCCGATACGGCCGACGATATCGTGACCGGCGCGTTGCCGGTGACTTGGAGTCTCGAAGAGTACGGCGTGACATACAAAGACGACGATGTGCGCTACGTCGGACAGATTGACCAGCAGGGTTTCTTCACGCCCAACATCGACGGCCCGAACGCCAGTCGCGCCGGGCAAAAGAACAACATCGGCGATGTGTACGTGGTCGCTTCGTATCAACCGCCCGGACTCGCGGCGCGCCCGCTCAAGGCGCGCTCACTCCTGATCGTGACGGTGCCGCTGTACATGCGGTGGGAACCCACACGGACGTCGCCATGATGCTGCTCGGACGCGGTGATTATCACACGTTCAGCGCCGACGGCGCGCCACACGTGTACCTGGTGCCCTCGGCGGCGGTGTTCCGTCTCGATCCTCCCTCGGCGGCGGTGCTGGACGTGCTGCGCGAGGAACAGCTGGACGCGATGACGATCGCCGATCGGTTGGCCGATCGTTTTCCGCGATTGCTGGTGCAGGAAACGGTGGACGAGTTGCTCTCGGCGCAGGCCATTCGCACGGTGGTAGCACCGGCGGCGGCTCCCAAGGCGGAAGGACCGCGCAAGCGTATTCCGCTCACCACGCTGGTCATGAACGTGACCAGCAAGTGCAATCTGAGCTGCAAGTACTGCTACGAATACGGCGATGATCGGCTGAGTGAACCGGCCACCAAGCCGCGTTTCATGAGCGAGGAAACGGCGCGGCAGAGCGTCGACTTCATGATTGCCGAGTCGGGCAACTCGCCGAAGGTGCACCTGACGTTTTTCGGCGGCGAAACGCTGCTCAACTTCAAGGTGCTCAAGTACGCGTTGTCGTATGCACGCACCAAAGGCGCCGAGGTGGGCAAGTCGGTGGACGCGAGTCTCACCACGAATGCCACGCTGCTTCGCGACGAGATCATCGACTGGATGGTGGACGAAAACGTCGGGGTCACCGTCTCGATGGACGGCGCGCGCGAGCAGCAGGATGCGCAGCGCGTGTTTGCGAACGGGCAGGGGAGCTACGATCTCGTGCGTCCGCGCGTGGAAGCGCTGCTCAAGCGGCACACGCGCCGCCCGATCGGCGCCCGCGTCACGCTCACACGCGACAATCTCGAGGTGCGCGAGATCTACCATCATCTCGAGCACGAACTCGGTTTCTGGGAAGTGGGTTTTGCGCCGGTGACCACCAAGTGGCAGCGCGATTATGCCATCGCCGACGAAGGGTTCGAGTACATGCTGGGAGGCTTTCAGGCGCTCGCACAGGAGTATCTCGAGACCTCGCTCAGTGGACGGCACCACGGCTTCTCGAACGTGCGTGATACGCTCGAGGAGATTCACAAGGGTGTGGCCAAGGCGTATCCGTGCGGCGCCGGTCTCGGGCTGCTGGGCGTCGCGACCGATGGCGACGTGGCGCTCTGTCACCGCTTTGCCGGCTCAGATACGCACAAGCTCGGATCGGTCACGCAGGGGATCGATCACGATCTGCAGAACGACTATCTGCGCCGTCATCACATCGACAACAAGACCGACTGCCGCACCTGCTGGGCGCGGTCGTTGTGCGCCGGCGGGTGTTATCACGAAGCGCACACGCGGTACGGATCCACCGAACAGCCCAACCTGCACTACTGCGACTGGATTCGCCGCTGGAGTGCATCGTGCCTTGAAGTCTACGCCACGCTGGCTGCGCGGCGTCCGGAGTTCCTGCGCCAGTTCGATTCCTGAGTCGAGGAGCACATGCGACATCTCAAGCCCATCAATCGCAAGGCGCGG
The DNA here is from genome assembly GCA_017991005.1 of Gemmatimonadaceae bacterium. GTDB lineage: Bacteria > Gemmatimonadota > Gemmatimonadetes > Gemmatimonadales > Gemmatimonadaceae > Gemmatimonas. The sequence continues at coordinate 2,508 of JAGNMU010000128.1, forward strand.
CACATCGAAGAGTTGCACGATGCGCCCGACGTGGTTGCGCTGCAGGGCGGCATCGGCCCGCGCAATCCGGACGTGCCGCACATTCCGCTCGGCTGCTCGTTTGTGTTCTCGCCGGGATGGGAAGTGGATAGCAGCGGATCGACCGCCGGGTTGTGCCAGCCCGTGGAGCGCGATCTCTACGATTGCTACATCACCTGCTTCTGGCCCATTCACGTGCCGGACTTGTACAACCACGCGCCGGACTGGACGTCCAAGTGTGCGGCGGCGCAGCAGGACTGGCGGAAGATCGACCTGATCTTCCCATGAGCCGCCTTCTGCAGCGGTGCCGGTTCGTCCTGTCCGCGGCCGCACTCGTCGCCGCGGCGCCCCTGCTGGCGCAGCCAGCGTCGGGCGGCAACGGCACGATCTACTACGGCACCTACGACAAGAAGGTGCTCATCATCGACGAGTCGACGATGAGCGTGCGCGACTCCATGCCGGTGTCGATTGGTATTCCGTATGCGATGACGCTGTCGACGGACCGCACGAAACTCTACGTGCTCGAGCCTTCGCGCGAATCGGTGGAGATCTTCGACCTGGCGAACCGACGGTCGGCGGGGAAGTTCACGCTGAACGACGGGCCGCTGCATGTCCGCCTGAGCGGCTTCAACGTCGATCCGCTGGACCGGTTTGCCGTGATGCTGGTAAAAACGGCGCGCAAACGTGCCGACCGCTGGGAGATCGGCAAACCAACGCTGCTGCGCTACGACCTGCAGAAACGCGCCGTGACCGACACGATTCCCTGGCCGGACGGCAAGGAACGCGAAGGGGCGCAGATTCTGTTCTCGCCCGACGGCGCCAACATGTACTTCTTCACCGACGAAGACGTGTTGATCTATGACACGCAGACGCTCAAGCAGGTGGACAAGTGGGACTTGCAGCGTTCGGTGGACGATGGTCTCGGCAACTGGAGTTTCGGTTTCCCGAACAGTCTCTACGAAGAGCGCGGTTTCTCCACCGGACTCTTTCGCACCACCGACCCGATCAATCGGCGCACGATGATGGGCGTCGCACGCGTGGATCTGGCCAAGCGCACGGTGGATTTTTATTCACTGGGGCCGAGCGAAGGTGTGGGATTTGCCCTCGCACCCGGTCGCAGGAAGGCGTACGGATTGCGCCAGCAGGTGGGCAACTATCAGTTCTGGACGTACGACCTGGAAAACCGGCGTGTGACGCAGCGCGTGGAGTTTGAGGGACGGCCGCGCATGGGACTGAGTGTCAGCACCAACGGCAGCTTGTTGTATGTGCACACCGCCGGCGCCACGATCGACATCTACGATGCGGAGACGCTGCGTTATGCGCGGACGGCCACGTTTCGCGCGGATATGACGAGTCTGATCGTCGTCCCGCGGTAAGGGGCCGCATGCGCGAGGCCCTGGGGTACGTACGCCCGTATCGCGGGCAACTGGCCCTGGTGGTGGTGCTGTCGTTGATCAGCACCGGCCTGTCGCTGGCCCAGCCCTTTTTGTCCAAGGTGCTGGTGGATCGTGCGCTCATCGGGCGCGATATGGGCGTGTTGATCTGGACCGTCGGCGGATTCCTCGCGCTCACCGGTGTTTCACTCCTGCTCAACGTGGCGAGCGGACTCCGCTACACGCGGGTGTCGGCGAACATCCTCTTCGACATGCGTCTCGAGGTGTTTCGGCACCTGCAGCGTCTGTCGCCTCGCTGGTTTACCCGTACGCCCATCGGCCAGATCGCGTCGCGCGTGAACAGCGACATCGCCGAAATCCAGCGGGTCGCTGCGGAAGTGGCGCTCGCGTGGATCGGGCAAGTGGCGTACCTGATCGGCAGCGTGGTGATGCTGGTACTGCTCGATGTGCGCCTCTTCCTGGTGGGATTGCTGTCGCTGCCACTCGCACTCTGGGCCACGGTCGCGTATCGCAAACGGTTGGAGTCGCAGGTCGCCAAAGTCCGCGATCACAGCGCCGGCGTCGGTACGTTTTTGATTGAAGCGTTGATGGGCATGAAGTTGCTGGTCTCACACAACGCGCAGCAGCGATCGGAGGATGAGTTCCGGCGGCGCAACGGCGACTTCGTCGAATCACTCATGGCGATGCGCCGTCTCACGTACCTCTCCGGCGGGCTGCCGGGTGTGCTGCTGGCGGTCGGGTCATCCGCCGTATTTCTGTACGGTGGATGGCGCGTGATCTCCGGCGCGATCTCCGTTGGCACACTGGTGGCGTTCGCCGCCTATCAGATGCGATTGATGAGTCCGATTCAGGGTTTGATGGGCATCTATGCCAGTATTGCCTCGGCCAAGGTGTCGTTGACCCGCGTGCAGGAGATTCTGCACACGCCCATCGACGTGACCGAACCCGATCACCCCATTCCGCTGGCCGACTGTGACGGCGCCGTGACGCTCGAGGATGTGGGGTACCGATTCGATCGCGCCACGGTGCTGGATGGCGTCACGATCGCACTCGCACCGCGTGAGCATGTGGCCATCGTCGGTGAAAGCGGTGTTGGAAAGTCCACGTTGGGCGAATTGCTGGTGCGACACACCGATCCCGAGCGGGGAACGATCCGACTCGATGGACACGATGTGCGTCAGCTGTCACTTGAAACGCTGCGCCGGCATGTGCTGACGGTGGAGACCGATCCGTTCGTGTTTCACGCCACGCTGGCGGCCAACCTTCGCGTTGCTGCGCCCGAGGCCGATGAGCGCGCGCTGCGCGACGCGCTCACGCTGGTGGGACTCGGCGACTGGATGCAGACGCTTCCCGATGCGATGGCCACCGTCCTTGGCGAGCGTGGTCGGGCGATGTCCACCGGGGAGCGGCAACGTCTCGCGCTGGCGCGTGCCGTGCTGGCCGATCCGCGCGTGCTCATCCTGGACGAAGCGACGAGCGCGCTCGATGCGGCCACCGAGTCGCTGGTCATGACGGCACTCCAGCCGTGGCTGGCCCAGCGTACCGTCGTGTTCATCACGCACCGTCCCGCCGTCGCGGCGCTCGCTCCGCGTGCGGTCGTGTTGCGCGGTGGACGTGTCGTGGCCGACGGTCTCTCGCGCGACGTCCTCGCGCAGTCCGGACCGATGCACGTGGCGGCGCCGTCCGCCATGAACCCGCCGCACGCACCGCAGCACGCATGACGAGTGCCGGGACGCCGCCGAAGGGCGCGGTGGTACAACGCCTTTCACTCGACGCGCCACTGCTGGCAGCATGTACCGGGCGCGGCATTCGGATTGCGGTGATTGACAGCGGCGTGGCGCCGGGCCATCCGCACATCGGTGCACTGTCACCGGGGATTTCACTGATCGGCGACGACGCACACGACACCGCCGACCTGCTCGGGCACGGGACTGCGGTGGCCGCGGCGATTCACGAAAAGGCACCGGACGCGCAGCTCGTACCCGTTCGTGTCTTGGGACGCGAGTTGGCGACCAGTGCGCGTCTATTGGCCCGCGCGATCGCGTGGGCGGCGGCCGAGGGGGTGCACGTGATCAATCTCAGCCTTGGCACAACAAATGAGGCGCACGCGGCGCTGTTCGCGGCGGCGCTGGACGACGCGCAGCAGCGCGGGGTGGTGGTGGTATCGGCGGCGCGGCAGGATGAGACCCGTTGGTACCCCGGCTCACTCCACGCGGCGCTGGGCGTGGTGGCCGATGCCACGGTGCCTCGCGACGCGCTGGACATCGACGCGGCTCCGGATGCCGTGACACACGAGCTTCTGGTGCGCAGTTCGCCGTATCCGAGACCCATCGAAGGATTGCCGGCACATCGCAACCTGACCGGCGTGTCGTTCGCGGTGGCCAATGCGACGGGCATCATCGCCCGCGCGCGCGAGGCTGGTGCGCCGTCCGACGTTGCCGGCCTGCTGCAGTGGCTCGCGCAGGCAGGCGCCGCGCGGTAGCTCCCGCTCGCTTGGCGGTCCGCTGCCTGTCGCGAGTTCGGCATGACGATATATTCGTCTGCTCACTCATCCCCAAGGACTCCCGTGACCGTCGACGCCTCTACTGCCACCGCCAACCGGAGGCAGCGCACCATCCTGCGCATTGGTGCGGTGTACGATGCCGGCTTTGGCGTGCCGATCCTTGCGGCGCCGGCGCTGCTCATGAACACCATGGCGCTGCCAATGCCGAACATCGGCGAGATCTGGCTGCGCCTCGACGGCATCTTCCTGATCATTCTTGGCATCATTTACTGGATCATGTCAGGCGATCCGCAGCGATACCTCGCCATGGTGGGCGTGATCCTGCTCGGCAAAGTGACCTCGATCATTTTCTACCTCACGTACGTGTTCGCGTTCGGTGAATCGAAGACGCTCGTGCTGTTCGCGTCACTCGATGGGGTGATGTTCGCGCTGCACTACTGGGCGCTCGGTCCGTCCGGCTTCCGTCGCATTCGCGACGCCCTGCAGCCCGCGCCGATCGCGACGCGCTGACGATGGATGCGTCGGATGTCCCCGTGTTTGCGGGCACGTCGCGCTTTGCCGTACAGCGACAGATCGGTGCCGGCGGCATGGGCGTCGTGTATGAAGTGTTCGATCGCGAGCGCGACGCACGCGTGGCACTCAAGGTGCTGCCGTACGCGGATCCGTCGGCGCTGATTCGGTTCAAGCGCGAGTTTCGTTCGCTCACGTCGATTCTGCATCCCAACCTCGTGGAGCTGTACGAACTGTTCGCCGATGGCGAGCAGTGGTTCTTCACGATGGAAGCGATCGATGGCGTGGATCTGCTCACGTGGGTGCGCCCGGCGGCGTTGGACCACGCGCGGTTGCGTCAGTCATTGCGTCAGTTGGTACGCGGCGTGAAAGCGGTGCACGATGCGGGGCGTCTGCATCACGATCTCAAACCGTCCAACGTGATGGTGCGCCCCGACGGCACGGTGATCATTCTCGACTTCGGGCTGGTCACCGAGCTTGGCGACCGACCGGATCCGCATGTGATCACAGGCACGGCAGCCTACATGGCGCCGGAGCGCTGGAGCGACGATCCGCCAACCACGGCCAGTGACTGGTACAGCATCGGCGTCATGCTGCACGAGCTGCTCACCGGCGTGACGCCGTTCGGGCCCAAGCTGATGGACATGCTGCGCGCCAAACTCAGCATGGACGCCCCGCGCCCGTCGCTCTCGCATGATGGCATCCCCGACGACCTCGACGCGCTGTGCGCCGATCTGTTGCGGCGCGATCCGACGGCCCGCGCCGACGGAGACGAGATTCTGCGCCGCCTCGGTGACGCAGTCATCGTCGACGAGCCCGAGCCCGGCGAGCAGCATCTGCTGGTGGGTCGCGAGCGCCACCTGCACCTGATGAACGAGGCGTATCGGCGCATGGAAGCCGGTGCGACGGTCACGGCCCACTTGCAGGGCCCGTCCGGCACCGGCAAGAGCACTTTGCTCACACGATTTCTCAGTGCGGTGCGCGAGTTGCCGGACACGGTGGTGCTGTCCGGACGCTGCTTCGAGCAGGAGTCGGTGCCGTACAAGGCACTCGATTCACTCATCGATGCGCTCGCCGAGTATCTCGGCGCACTCGACGATGCCGACGTTGAACCGCTCATTCCCGTGCAGGCGGCGGTGTTGGCGCGTGTGTTCCCGGTGTTGCAACGCGTGACCGCGTTTGCACGCGCACCGGGCGGCGTGTCGCGCATGTCCGATCCACGCGAACTGCGCCGCGCCGCCGTGAGTGCGCTGCGGGAGATGCTCACGCGTATCGGACAACGGCGCAATCTGGTGCTGGTGATCGATGACCTGCAGTGGGGCGACGTGGACAGCGCACTCGTGATCGGCGATTTGCTGCAGCCCCCGGACCCGCCCCGCGCATTGGTGGTGCTGGCCTATCGCAGCGAGTATGCCGCGCGCAGTGCCTGTCTCTCGACGTTGCTGCAACACGAAGTGGTTGCGGAACCGTGGCAAACGCGGGTCGATATTGCCGTCGAGCCGCTGAGCACGGCCGAAAGCGAGGAACTCGCGCGACGCCTGCTTTCCTCGACCGCCGGCGTCTCCGCCGCCGACGTCGCACGCATTGCGCACGACGCGGGCGGCAATCCGTACTTCATCGCCGAATTGGTGCGACACGTCGCGACGGGAATGCGCCGGGACCTGCCGGGCACCAGCGACGACATCGATCTCGACGGCATGTTGTGGTCGCGTGTCCAGCGGCTGCCAGCCACGGCCCGCGAACTGCTGTCGATCATCGCCGTTGCCGGCCAGCCGCTGGCGCTCGGCGAGTTGCTGGATACGGCCACGGCGAGCCCGGACCTGCCGCGCGCGCTGGCGCGATTGCGCGGCGAAAATCTGCTGCGCAGCACCGGCACGTTGCTGTCCGATCAGGTCGAGGCTTATCACGATCGCGTGCGTGAGTGTGTGCGCAATCGTCTGTCGAGCGAAATGCTGCGCCGGTATCACGCCGGACTCGCAGCGACACTCGATGCCACCGGAACGGCGGATGCCGAAACGGTCGCGGAACACTTTGAAGGCGCGGGCGATCTGCTGCGTGCCGGGCGCTACTACGCGATGGCTGCGGAGCGCGCGTCCGTTGCGCTCGCGTTCGAAAAGGCAGCGGTGCTGTATCGGCGCGCACTGCGCACCGGCGCGGGCGAGTCGGCCACACAATCAGAATGGCAGCGTGAACTTGGTCACGCGCTGTCCAACGCGGGCCGTGGCTTCGAGGCAGCGGAAGCCTATCTCGCCGCCGTGAAGATGGCCCCACCGGAGGCCCATTTCGATCTCGAACGATTGGCCGCCGAGCAGTACTGCATCAGCGGGTATGTGCGTGATGGGCAGGAGATCTTCCGCCGTTTGCTGAAACGCGTCGGCCTCGACATGCCGTCGCAACCGGCGTTGGTGCTGGGCAAACTCCTGCTGCGCCGCACGCGCCTCAGCGTGCGTGGGTTGTCATTCAAGCAGCGCACGGCTGCCGAAGTGGATCCGGATGTTGTGCGTCGCATCGATCTCCTCTGGTCGGTGGCCGCAGGCCTCTCCATTCCCGACGCCATCGGTGTTGCCTCGCTGCAGACCAAGGGGCTGCTGCTGGCGCTCGACGCAGGTGAGCCCTATCGCCTCGCCCGGGCGCTGGCGTTTGAAGCGTTCCTGGCGGGAACGAGCGGAACGCATGTGGGCAAGCGCGCCGATGCGTTGCTGGACAAGGCCGATGCGCTGGCGCAGCAGATCGACAATCCGCACGCGATTGGTGTGGCCAATGTCATGCGCAGCATGGTGTCACATCTGCATTTCCGCTTTCGAGAAGCGATCCGTCATGCGGACTTCGCCGAGGAGGTGCTGCGCAGTCGCTGCAGCGGCGTGTGGTGGGAACTTTCGGTGGCGCGTACGGTGACCACATGGGGCTGTTTCTATCTGGCCGACTGCGCCGAATTGCGCCGACGGCACGCCCTCTACATGACGGATGCCCGCGAGCGCGGCGACCGGCTGTTCATCACCAGTCTGCGCACCGTCGCCACGCCGTTCCTCCACTTGCTCGATGACGAGCCGGACGCCGCCGATGAAACGCTGCGCGACGCACTGAGTAGTTGGCAGGGCACGTCATTCGACTTTCAGCACACCTCGGCGCTGTTCTCGCA
>JAGNMU010000604.1 GCA_017991005.1 Gemmatimonadaceae bacterium
GTTCCCCGTTCCCGGCCTCCCGCCACCACTGCCCGTATCGGCGCGCGCCGGAGGCGGTGCGGAGGGCGGCGCCTCGTCGGGCGTTCCAACCGCCACGTTAGCCGATGGTGCCTGGAGAGGCCGCGATCGAACCGGTTGGGCGGCGGCCACCGTCGGCTTTGCGACCGGTTTGGGCTGTGTCTCGACGTAGGTCAGCCGTTCCTGGAGCTTTTCCTTGTCGTTTCCAAAATCCAGAAAACCGGAAAGACCGTGCCCGAAGGTGAGGAGTTGCACCACAACCACTGCCACAACGATGTGGAGCAGGACGGACACCGCGAGCGCCTGCGGAGACCGCTTGACGCCCACTTCGCCGCCGAGTCGCGCGCGCGTGCTGAGACTCGGCCGACGCGCCGCACGGCGGGTCGGCGTACCATCCGGGCGGGAGGACCCGCCGGAGGGCGACTGTGAGTCAGACGGCGGTGGCGTCATGGCGGCGATTATACCCCTTGGTCTCGCTCAGGTGCCTGCTACGACAGGGTTGGACACGCGGCTGAGTGAGCCCGACGAGCCAAACAACTCGATGGTGACCACGTCGCCTGGTGCCAACTTGGTCACACCAGCCGGCGTTCCGGTTGCCACAATATCTCCGGCTTCCAACGTTATGAACTGCGAAATGTAGGCCAGCAGCGCAGGAATGGAGAAGACCATCTCCGAGGCCGTTGCCCGCTGCTTTTCGACGCCGTTGACCGTGCTGACCACCGTAATGTCGGCCAGATTGGCCGGCACCGGAGCGGGTGTGCCGATGGGGCAAAAGGTGTCGAGCCCCTTGGCACGCGCCCACTGCCCATCGTTGCGCTGCAGATCGCGTGCCGACACGTCGTTGATGGCGACGATATGCGAGAGTACCGCCAGCGCCTCCGCTTCATTGGCTTTGGACAGCCGGCCACCCAATACCAGACCGATCTCCCCTTCGAGTTCGATGTGTGTCGACACCGGATGCAGCACGATGGCCTCGCCGTCGCGGATGATCGACGACACCGGCTTGAGGAACAGCAACGGTTCCTTTGGCACATCGTTGCCCATTTCCTTCGCGTGCGCGACGTAGTTTCGGCCAACGAACACCATCTGACGGGGATTGAGCATCGCGGAACGGGTGGCGGGTAAGGGACAGACAGGCTGGGAACGGCATTGCCGACCGGGCGAGGCGAATGGTCTACACCGCCCCGCTTTCGTAGAACTTGCGCACTTCTTCGCGACAGCGCGACCACGGACCCGAAATCCGTCGTGCCGGTGGCAGCCCCTCCAGCAACTCACGTCCGTACCGCTTACTCAACACGCGAGGGTCGCTCAACACTACCACGCCACGATCCGTCGCCGTGCGGATCAGACGTCCGAAGCCCTGCTTGAGTCGGAGCGACGCGTGCGGGAGCATGAATTCGCCAAACGCATTGCCGCCTCGCGCCTCGATGGCTTCGCATTGCGCGGCCACCATCGGTTCGCTCGGCACCCGAAACGGGAGCTTGGCGATGAGCAACCCACGCAGCGCATCGCCCGGCACGTCGACACCCTCCCAGAACGTGGCGGTGCCCAGCAGCACGGCGCGTCCACTGTCCCGGAAGCGCTGCAGAAGTACGTCGCGTGGTTCCTCTCCGTGGACCAGCAAGGGCCAGCGCGCATCGTACCCTGATTGCCGCAGTTGTTCGGCCATGTCACGCAGATCGCGATGGCTGGTGAACAGCGCAAAGAGACCGCCATCGCTGGCGATCATGAGGTCGCGCAATTGCGCACCGACCGCGTCGAGATGGCCACGTGCGTTTTCGTTGGGTGCCGGCAGGTCGGTGGGAATGACCAGGAGCGCCTGATGCGGATAGTCGAAGGGCGACGGAAACACGGCCGACATGCGCGGCATCTTGAGATCGTCGATGCCCAACCGCCGCTCCACAAAATCGAACCCGTCGTCGGTGGCGAGCGTGGCACTCGTGATCACCGCCGATTCAACGCGGCCAAAAAGATCGTCGCGCAGCACCGGCGCAAGATCGAGTGGCACGCAGTGCAAGGCGATGTTGCGGTCGGGCCCGGGTTTTCCGGTGAGTTCAATCCACCGCACCACGTCTTCACCTGGCTTGGGGGTGCGCAGTGCGCGCGCCAGCGCATCGCCCGCATTGCCCAACCGTCGTGATACACCACGAACCTCACCCAACAACGGCGAAAGCTCCTCGCTCTTTTTTTCGTCGCTCTCGAGCCGTTCCCGAATGAGGCGCAGGCCATCGGCGAGCGCTGCGATTTCGCGCAGCAGTTCATCGAGCGTGCTTCCGACACCACCGATCCACGCCGGATGCTGTTCGAACGCTTCGGTGAGCCGCCAGACGCCGATGTTCTCTTCGGCCATCATGACCGCCAGCAGTTCGAACAACAGCTGCGACCGGTCTCGCGCGGTGGCGGCGCTCGGCACCAGCTTCTCCTGCACCAGATCGAGACTCGCGGTGCTCAGGAGATCGTTGTATCCGCGCAGACGCGTCTCGAGCGCGGGCAACAACCCCTTGCCCCGTCGTTCCAACCGGCCGAACAGCCGCGCGAGTGCGCGTCGTGTCACCGACGCACCAAGGTGCGAGGCGGCCGCGTCTTCGAGATGATGTCCTTCATCGATGACGAGGCGCTTGTATGCCGGCAGCACCGCGGCGTCATCCCAATTCTGCGACACCCGCCGTACCGCCACATCGGACAGCAGCAGATGATGGTTGACC